>NZ_JBPQTS010000190.1:0-12423 GCF_051386455.1 Streptomyces sp. URMC 124 | reverse complement strand
CCACCGCCCTCGGCCTCACCTCGGGCGGCAGCGGCGACTGCTCCGCCGCCGGGGCGAACCCTCCGGGGCTGTGTTCGAGGGTCCCGGAGGCCTCCGGGCCGGGGTTGGGTCGCCCCGGCCCGGTCTCCACCGGTTGCGGCCCGGGTCAGTTGACCCGGCCGTACCAGACGCTGCCGGACCAGATCTTCTCCAGCCGGACGGTCGTCCCCGGCTTGGGCGAGTGCCAGATCTTGTTGTTACCCGCGTAGATACCGACGTGGTAGACGTTGCTTCCCGAGTGGAAGAAGACCAGGTCGCCCGTCTGGCGGGAGCCGGCGGAGATGTGCCGGGTCTTGTTGTACTGCGCGGCCGCGGTGCGCGGCAGGGTCTTGCCGACCTTCTTGAACGAGTAGAGCGTAAGACCCGAGCAGTCGAACCGGTTGGGGCCGGCGGCGCCGTACTGGTAGGGGGAGCCCTGCTTGGACGCCG
This sequence comes from Streptomyces sp. URMC 124, assembly GCF_051386455.1. Classification (NCBI taxonomy): domain Bacteria; kingdom Bacillati; phylum Actinomycetota; class Actinomycetes; order Kitasatosporales; family Streptomycetaceae; genus Streptomyces; species Streptomyces sp. URMC 124. The sequence continues at coordinate 11,955 of NZ_JBPQTS010000190.1, read as the reverse complement.
CGACCTTCAGGGCGGCGGCGCCCGGGGTGGCCGCGCTCGCCTCGGCCGACATGCCGGGGAGGAGCATCGACGCGGTCACGGTCGCCGCGGTGACCACAGAAGCGGCACCGGCGCGGGACATGAGCGTGGATATGCCAGGGAACGCAGACATGCCAAAACCCTTCGTCATCCGCCTACGAAAGATGACCTGTCGGGTTCGGGCTGTCGAAGTTGCCCGGCCACCTGAAATGGCTTCACCCCAAGGACCACCGCCATCGTGGTCCGCCGTGCTCGGGTCTCCCGCTCCTGCCGATCCATTCGCTTCTGCTCCGCACCCGGTACGGCGGCAGGACTCGGCGTCCGCCCGGGTCGCCCGCCTCGGTGACGGGATCTTGTTGTTCGATGCACGATCCTGCATCACGGACCGCCGGAATTCGGAGCCGAAAGGTGCTTCTGTGAACTTCTTCACTTCACGGCGAACCCTGGAACCGGGGTGTTACCCGGCATCACGAGTGACGGCTAATCCCTTTTATAAAAAGGGAGTTGAAGAACTGATTCGAGTCACCCCGGCGGAGCGCGAAAGACGAGGTCACGGGGGTCGGAGCAGGGCCGCAGGAGACGGCCGGAGGGCGTCTTTGCGTCAGAAAGCCGTAGTGGCGGGCTCCGTGCGGTTCGCCTCGCGAGCGCGAGGGTAGCCCTACGGCATGCTCACCCTAGGGATCGAGGAGGAGTATCTTCTGCTCGACCCGGTCACCGCACTGCCGGTACCCCTGGCCGACGAGGTCCGGGCGGCGGTCGACCTGGAACCGGTCGTGAACGAGCGGGAGATTCAGGCGGAGCTGTTGCAGGCCCAGGTGGAAGTCGCCACCCCGGTCTGCTCCGATCTCGCCGAGGCCAGCCGGCACCTGCTGCGGCTGCGCCACGCGGTGAGCTCCGCCGCGAAGCGGTCCGGTTGCCGGATCGCCGCCTGCGGTACGGCGCCGTGCTCGGGGCCCGAGCCCATCCCCGTCACCGGCAATCCGCGCTACCTCGCGATGCGGACGCGTGCCGCCCAGCTCGTGGACGAGCAGTTCGTCCACGGGATGCACGTCCACGTCGCCATCCCCGACCGCGGGACGGGCGTCGCGGTCCTCAACCGGGTACGGCCCTGGCTGCCCGTCCTGGTCGCCATGGCGGGCAACTCCCCGCTGTGGAACGGCCACGACACCGGCTTCTCCAGCTGGCGGACGGTGGTCTACAGCCGCTGGCCGGTCAGCGGCCCGCCCCCCTACTTCGACGGCCTCGCCGACTACGAGGAGCGCATCCAGGCGCTGTTGACCGCAGGGGCGATCGAGGACCGCGGCCAGCTCTACTGGCAGGCGCGGCTGTCCGACCGCTATCCCACGATCGAAGTGCGCTGCCTGGACGTCCAGCTGCGCGCCGACGACGCCATCATGTTCGCGGGCATCGTCCGCGGGCTGGTCGCCACCGCCATCCGCGACGAGAAGGCCGGGCGGCCCCCGACGCCCTGCCTGCCGGAGCTGCTGGCCGCGGCGAACTGGCACGCCGCCCGGCACGGGCTCGACGGTGTCCTCGTGGACCCCGGCGGCCGGCGCCACGGCGCGCACGAAGTCGTCCGCAGCCTCCTCGCCCACATAGGGCAGTCACTGGAGGAGTCGGGCGACACCCGGCAGGTCAGCTCGCTGGTCACCCGCCTGCTGCGGCGGGGCACCGGGGCGGACCGGCAGCGCCGGGCGATGGCGACGGACGGGCTGAAGGCGGTGGCGGAGCTGATCTCGGAGCCGTAGCGGCGGGCCGGCGCCGGAGTCCCGGGAGGTCAGAAGTGCCGGTCCCCCGCGACCCGCCCGCCCAGCGCCCGGCCGGTGTCCGGGAGGTGACGCCACCGCCTCGTCAGCACCAGGGCCGCCAGGCCCAGGTAGACGTAGGTCAGCACCTCCCGGGCGTACTCCCCCGGAAGCGCGAACTGCACCGCGAAGAGAACGAAGAGGACGGCGGCCTCCCACCGGACGAAGCGCAGGTCCAGCAGGACGACGACGGCAAGGACGGTCTGCGCGGCCGTCAGGGCCACCTCGTCGACCTGACGGGTCACCAGCGGCAGGGCCGCCCCTCCGCCGCCGAGGGCGTGGGCGAGGGGCAGGCAGCCGACCAGCAGCGTCCACTGGTTGACCTTGCTGGACAGCAGCGCGCCGAGCCCGTCGCCGGCCCGCATGCGCCAGGCGAAGACCACCGCGACGATCAGCTCCGGAGCCTCGGACGCGAGCGGGGCCAGCCACTGCACCAGGACGAAGCGGTCGATGCCGAGCGAGGCACCCGCCTCCACCAGGCCGTGCGCGAACGGCTCGGCGCACGCGAAGACGACGGCCGCGGCACCCGCGAAGAGCACGGCCGTCACGGTGCGCCGCCCGGCCCGCGGCAGCAGGGCCAGCCGCGCCGGGACGCCCACGAGCTCCTCCATCTCCCCCGTGGCGCACTTCGCGATCCGGTAGAGGTAATAGCCGTACCACGGGATGAGCACCACCGGTACGTACCAGCCGATCTCGCGGGCCAGTGGCATCACGAACGCGAAGACGGCGGCCACCGCGAGGAAGGCGACGTCGATCCGGCGGTGCGGCTCCAGCACGATCGCACCCGGGGCCGCGCCGCGGCGGCGCAGCGCAAGTGCGGCGGCGAGCGCGACGAGCGGCCAGCCGACGCCCACCAGGAGCCGGTTCGCACCGGTCATGTTGGCGGCCGCGTAGGCCGCGTAGGAGGGGTCGGATCCGGCCGCGTAGGCGAAGTAGAGGTCGACGGCGTACTCCGGCAGCACCGCGATGAACGCCAGCAGGGCCAGCGCGAGCGCCCCGGCCATGTCCACCCGCGCCGTCTCCGCCGCCCACATCAACAGCAACGCCGAACAGAGCACCCCCAGCCCGAACACGGCCACGGCCCACGCGGGCGCCAGCTCACGCCCGCTGAGCCGCACCACCACAGCGGGCGCGGCCCCCGCACAGGCCACACCGACCCGCACGAGGCTCGCCCCAACAGAGGGCGGCGCCGCCACCGGCTCACCCATAGACGGCCCCTTCCGCGCCGGACGTATCCCTGCCGATCTACCAGCAGCAACCCGCAATCGCTCACGGACAACCCGAAGCGACCCCCGTGCACCGCCCATTCGGCTGATCCCGGAACTGCTTGAGGAAAACCTGCCGCAGCGCTATTCGGCGGGGGCGAGCGCCGAATTCCTAGTGCGCCGAGTCCGCTCGGAAGTTCTTCGGGACGAGTACGGCCGCCAGGACGACCGCTGTTGCGACGATGCCGACCGATACCAGGGACGTGGTTCTCTCGCGTGGTCGGCGCCGCCTACTGAGGCTCGGGCGGTTTCGTGGGCGGCGCCGATGGCCATCATGGCGATGACGGTGGCGAGCGCGGCGGCCAGGAAGGGGCGGCTCGCGAAGAGGCGGACGTCCAGCAGCGGGTCGGCGGACTGCAGCCGGCGGCGGACGAACCAGGTCAGCGCGGCAATGCCGGCCATCACCATGGCCCCGCCGATGGCGAGGAGGAACCGGCCGGCGATCAGCTGCAGCACGCTCTCAGCCCGTCGGCGGAGGGTTCGGCAGGGACACGGTCCCCAGGCGGAACGTAACCGGCGTCCGGGCGCATCGCATCCCGGGGCTGACGGGGCTTACAGGGCTGGCGGGGCTGACGGGGCGGGCCCTCCCCTTGTATCCGCTTGTGCCCCGGCTTGTATCCGCACCCAGGAGGCGGGTTCCCCGCGAGGGACGGATGGGCAGGGTGCTCTACGGATCGCGGGACGGCCGGGTGGTGCCCAGGGGCACAGCTCGGGGCTTGACCTAGTGAGGAAGGTGCCTGTGGGACGGAGCAGTCGTAGCGCGCGCATCACCGGCCGGGACGTCGTCATCGTCGGCGGCGGGGTCGCCGGGACCAGCGTGCTGCTGCAGCTGGTCGGCGCGCTCGCCGCCCGCCGCCCGCCCCTGCCCGTCGCGTCCGTGCGCGTCGTGGACCCCCATCCGGCCGGCTGGGGCCTGGCCTTCGGGGACGACGACCCGCTGCTGCTGTGCAACACCGCGGCCGAGCTGAACTCGCTCCTCGCCGACCGGCCGGGCGACTTCGTCGACCACCTGCGCGAACACGGCTGGACGGGCACCGCGAAGGACTGCGTCCCCCGCGCCCGCATGGCCGAGTACTGCGCGGACCGCTCCGCCGGGGCCCGCGAGCGGGCCGGGCGGATCGGCGTGGCCGTCGAGCACGTACGGGCGAGCGTGGAGAGCATCGGCGCAGGCGGCGCGGAGGGCCACCGGGTGCGGCTGGACACCGGCGCCGAGCTGCGCGCGGACGACGTCGTCGTCTGCACGGGCGTCCACCGCCCCCGCGTTCCCGACGGCTTCGCCGCCTTCGCCGGCCACCCGCGCTACCTCGACAGCCCCTACCCGGCCGCCCGCCTCCGCGAGGAGCTGCGCCCGGGCTCCCGGGTGCTCGTCCTCGGCAGCCACCAGTCGGCGGCGGACGCGGCGCTGCTGCTGTGCCGCGACGGCCACCGCACCGCCCTGACCTCGCCGTCCGGCCGGCTGCCCGCCGTCCGCGAGTCCCTGGCCGCGCCGCTGCGCCCGTACCCGCCGCTGGAGCGCATCTCCCGCCTCGACCCCGCGGACCCGTACCTGGAGGACCGGCTGGTGCGGTGCGTGGTGGAGGCGATCCGGCTGCGCGACCGCCGTCCCCTGCGCCGGCAGGTCTCCCAAGCCTGCGACCCGGTGCAGCGGCTGCGCGAGGAGACCGCCCTCGTCGAGGAGGGCGCCTGCGCGTGGCCGGACGTCATGGTGCCGCTGATCGAGCAGCTCATCGAACTGGCTCCCGCGCTGCCCCCGGGCCGCCTCGGGGAGCTGTCGGCGGAGTTCGCCTGGATGACCGGGCGGTACGCGACGGCGCTCTCCCGCGTCAACGCCCGCCGGTTGCTCGCGCACTTCGACTCGGGGGTGCTGCGCATGGACCGCCCCTACCCGCGCTCCGTCTCCTTCGAGGGCGGCGCGTGGCGGGTGGAGCGCTCCGGTGCCGCGCCCGAGCGCTTCGACTACGTCGTCAACGCCACCGGCTTCGGCCCGCCCCTCCTGCACTGGGACCGGGAGAGGACCGCCCTCCATGTGCGCGGCGCGCCCGGCGGGGGCACGGCCGTCGGGCGGCTGGAGGCGGACCTGCGGGTACGGAGCGGGCCGGAGGCGCCGCCGGAGCACGTGTGGGTGGTGGGGGTCGGTACGCACGTACGCATCCCGTTCGCGAACCACCTGCGCAATGTGGTCCGCCAGGCCCGGCAGGTCGCGGACCGGCTGGCGCAGGGGGAGCCCGTGGATCAGAGCGTGAGCCCCCGGGCCCCCGGGGCCTCGATCAGGGCGTGAGCCCGCCCACCGGCCTCGGCTCCGGATCCGGCCCCGGTCCCGGCTCCGGCCCCGCCGGCCTCCCCGCCCGCCGTCCGGGCCCTCGCCTCCCTCCGGTGCGGGGCCGAACGGGTCCGCACCGCGTCGTGGGCCACTCCCGTGAGCCAGGCCTCGGTGTCGACGACGAGCAGGACGTGCGCGTCGCCGATGCCGTGCCGGTCGGCCGCGCGCCGCAAGGGGCCTGAGTCCTCCGCCGGGTAGCGCGAGACGGTGGTGCGGGGCTCGCGCGGCCCGGACCCGCGCAGGGTGTCCGCGGCGCGCAGCACCTCCTGCGCCACCTGTCCGGCGAGTCCGGTCAGGGCGGCGGCAGGCCCCGGCGGGAGGGGGCGGCGCAGCCCTTCCTGATGCGTCATCAGCAAGCGTTCCGCGCCGTGCACGATGGCGCGCCCGGTGGCGAGGGCGGCCTCCCAGTGCGGCTCCGGCCGCCTGCGGTGCATGCGTTCCGTCAGGTACTGGGCGAAGGAGGCCTCGGCGAGGTGCATGGCGCGCCGCGCGGGCTGCAGCGGGTCGCCCTGGGAGCGGTCGCGCTGGAGCCGGTCGTCGCCCAGCAGCGCGGTGACGGCCCGGCAGGCGACGGCGCCCTCGGCGAGGAGGTCCGCCATGTCGCGCGCGAGTTCGCCGCGGCCGCCGCGCGGCCAGGCGAGGAGGCCGGCCAGGGCGCCGACCGCGCCGCCGACAGCCACGTCGAGGAGCCGCACTTCGGACAGCCGCCAGTTGGCGCCGGAGATCTGGGTGAAGACGAGCACGAAGGCGAGGGTGAAGGCGGCCTGCGTCCAGGCGGGCCCGAGCGGGGGGCCCAGGGTGAAGCCGACGAGGATGACGACGGGCAGCGCGAGGGCGTAGAAGAGGGGCCGGTCCCCGACGCCGTAGAGCATGAGGGCGGCGATGCCTGCGCCCACGATCGTCCCGGCGAAGGCGGGGGCCAGGGCCGCCCGGGTGTCGGCCGCGGAGGTGCGCATGAGGCTGAGGGTCGCGAGCAGCACCCAGAAGCCGTGGGAGAGGTCGAGCGCGCCGACGAGCAGCCGTGCGCAGGCCAGCGCGCCGGCCAGGCGGAGGGCGTTCTGCAGGTGGACCGAGTGCGGGGTCAGGTGCATCCGCAGGCGCCGCCACCACAGCAGGTGCGCGGGTGTGGCCGCGTACGCGAGGACGTCCGCGCCCGCGGGCGGCGGCGGTGCGGCGGGCGGCTGTCCGTGGCCGAGTGCGAGGCGGGCGGCCTCGGTGGCCAGCCGGGTGCCTTCGGCGGCGGCGCGGGCGACGGCGTCCTGGCGCAGCCGGCCGGTGGAGGCCTGCTGCAGTTCGGCGAGGCGGACGGCGTCGAAGGCGGCGAGGGCCGCGGGCAGCGTGTCGGGCCGGGTGCTCGCGGTGCCGGTGCGCAGCTCGCCGGCGACGGACCGCAGGGTGAGCTCGGTGTGCCGCAGGAGGTTCACGGCGGCGGGGCCGGCCGCGGGGTGGCCGGGGCAGTCGGCGAGGCGGTCGAGCTGGTCGCGCACGTGCCGGACGGCCGCGCGGGCGTGGTTGAGGGCCCGGTCCTGCACGGAGGGCGAGGCGGGCCGCTCGGTGACGGGCACGTGGTGGAGGCGGGCGGCGGCCAGCGCGCGGTCGGCCGCTTCCCGTTCGGCCGGCGCGCCGCCGCCCGCTTCGAGGTGGTACGCGGTGGCGCTGGCGTAGTCGGCCACGGCGGCCACCGCTTCGGCGAGGACGGCGCGGTAGGGGACGGGGGCGGGGTCGGGCCACAGGAACCGCTCGGCCAGAACGGCGAGCAGGATGCCGACGGTCAGGCCGGCGAGCCGCGAGTCCAGGGTGCCGGGCGCGTAGGGCGGGAAGCAGGGCAGCACGTAGTAGAGCTGGAAGGCCATGGCGAGGCCGGTCAGGCGCGGGCCGCCGACGCCGCAGTAGGAGATGACGAAGCCGACGGCGAACATGCCGCCCGCGGCCGCCCAGGGGTTGACGGCGAGCAGCGTTCCGGCGGTGACGAGGGCCCAGCCGACGGGCAGGGCGGTGAGCAGGATCCGGGTCCGCTGCGGCGGCGGGCCGGGGACGCGGCAGAACATGACGAGGGGCAGCGCGCCGAACATGGCGTACAGGGCCATGACGGAGTCGCCGGTGACGTACCGGAAGAGGTAGAAGCCGGGGCAGGCGGCCGCCACCACCCACAGGGCGCGGCGGGCCGCCTGCGGCACGCCCTCGTGGCGCAGGAGCCGGCGGACGGACGCGCTCACGCCCGCGTCCACCGGGGCGCCTTCCGCCCGGAGGAGCGCGCCGGAGCGGCCCGGGGGCCGGATGCGGCATTCCAGCCGATTGCGCGGATCATAATGTTCCTCACATTAGGTGAAGAACCGTGCGCTTCAAGGCGACACCCCGGCCGTCAGCACGGCAGCGGATCCCTGATCACCGAAGTGGTGGGGCCGGTGTTGCGGCACAGGGCGTAGCCCTGGGCGCGCAGGTCGCCGACGATGCCGGGGAGGGCGTCGGGGAAGTTGCTGAAGAGGTGTCCGAGGACCACGCCCCCGCGCTTGTCCGCCGCGGGTGCGTCGCGGACCCTCGCCCGCAGCGTGGCCGCATCGGGAAAGCGGCCGTCGGAGTCCTCCCAGTCGAGGGTGTCGACGGTCCAGGTGCAGACGCGGGAGCCCAGGCTCGCGGCGATCCGCGTCTCCCGGGGACCGAAGTCCCCGAACGGCGGGCGGAAGAGGGAACTCTTGATGCCGTCACGGATCTCCCTGCGCGCCTCGGCCTCCGGAAGCCGCGTCAAATGCGGGTGCGAGTAGGTGTGGTTGCCCACCCAGTGCCCCTGCCGGCGCAGGGTCTCGGCGACCCGGGGCTCCTGCGAGGCGTACTGGTTGATGAGGAAGAACGCCGCGCGGATCCCCTTCCCCTTGAGGTAGGCGCCCGTCTCCACGGCCCGCTCCGCGTGGCCGTAGGACCAGTCGTCGAGCGTGAGGAGCACCCGGTCGGAGGCGTTCCCGCATCTCTGGTGGTCGTAGGGCGCTCCTCGGTGCCCGTGGGCCGTCGCGGGCGCGGCCGGGGTGGGCGGCCCGCACAGCACCAGGGTCAGCGAGGCCAGGGCCACGGCCGCGGCCGGGCGGGCACGGGGCATGCGGAGCAGGTGGAGCAGGTGGAGCGCGCGACGCGACGAACCGGACATGCGGGACTCCTCCCGTGGGGGCCGTTCGGGGTTCAGATGATCCCGGCGCCGGGACACCGGCGCCAGCAGGAGGACGCAACCGGGCTCCGGGAACGTGACGCGCGCCACGGCGGCCGCGGCCCGCAGCCGCCGTCAGCTGGGCGAATGCGCCTGCCGCAAGGCATCCTTGCCCGCTCGGCATTGGAACGCCCCCGGGAGGGCGGCCCAGGATACGAATCATGAACACGAACGCGGAATCCCGCCCCGGCGTGCTGGCCGTCGTGAGCCAGACCGGACCCACCGTCACCTTCTTCGACGCCACCACCTACGAACAGCTCGACGTGGTCGAAGTGCCCTCGCAGCCACACGAGTTGTGCTTCGATCCCGACCGTCGCCTGCTGTACTGCGCGACCACGTACGTCGACGGCTACTACCACGCCCACCAGGGCCGGGCCCGACAGATCGCCGTCATCGACGCCGACGCCCGGAAGGTCGTCGACACTATCGACCTCGGTCCGGACCACGCCCCGCACGGCTTCGCCCTGGACCGGGAGCGCTCCCGGCTGTACGTCAGCGTCGAGGCCACGGACACCGAGCCGGGCGGGGTCGTGATCCTCGACGCGGACACCCGCCGCCGCATCGGCCGGATACCCGTCATGGCCGACGGCCCGCACTGGTTCGCCATCTCCCCGGACGGCCGCCGCGGCTGGTCCACCAACAAGGAGGCGTCGTTCGTCTCCGTCGTGGACCTGGAGAAGGACGAGTTCGCCGGGCGCATCGCCGTGCCGGGCAGCGAGGGACTCGACGTCTCCCCCGACGGCAGGTACGTCTACGTCGCCGCCCCCAAGGGCGACTTCCTGCCCACCCCGGCCGCGCAGCCCGGCGTCCGGGTGATCGACGCCGCCACCGGAGAGGTGCAGCGCGTGCTGCCGACCGAGGGCCTCGTCTTCCCGGTGCACACCACGGTCACGGGCGCCGTCCTCGCGGGCGAGCTGCGGATGGGCGAAGGCGAGGGCGGGGCGCTCGGCGCCCAGCAGGACGGGGTGCTGACGGTCTTCGAACCGGGCACTCTCGAGCTCGCCGGTCAGGTGCCGATCGGCTGCTTCCCGCTCACCATCACGTCCTCGCCGGACGGCAGGGTGGGTTACGTGGCCAACGTCATGTCCAGCACGGTGACCGTGGTGGACCTGGAGGAGATGGAGGTGATCACCACGCTGGAGGTCGGCCGGAAGGGCGAGGCCGGCGCGCACGGGCTGGCGTACATCCCGGCCGTCACCCCCGGCACCGCCACCGCCGGCTAGCCGGTGCCGGGGCCGGGCCGGGGACCGGGCACAATCGTGGGGTGTCCAGAAGAACCAGAGCCCACGCTCCCCGGCCGGCCGTCACCGCCGCCTCCCCCTGCCCCTGCGGCCTCGACGCCGCCTACGGCGACTGCTGCGGCGGCCTGCACGCCGGCGGGCGGGCCGCCGCGACGGCCGAACGGCTGATGCGCTCGCGCTACAGCGCCTTCGCCGTCCGCGACGCCGCCTACCTGCTGCGCACCTGGCACTCCTCGACCCGCCCCGACGGGCTGGACTTCGACCCCGCCATGGAGTGGACCGGGCTGGAGATCCTGGGGACGACGGACGGCACGGCCTTCCACCAGGAGGGCACCGTGGAGTTCCGCGCCCACTACACGGCCGGCGGGCGCACGGGCTTCCAGCACGAGAACAGCCGCTTCGTCCGCGAGGACGGGCAGTGGGTGTACGTCGGCGAGGTGTGACCGGCCGCCGGCGGCCGCGCCGGTCACTCGCACCGGCTATCCGCACGGCTCACGCCACGCGTCCAGTTCGAGCTTCTTGCGCATCGAGCTGAGGCCGAGCCGCTGCGCCGTGGGGCAGAAGTCCTTCCGCTCCAGGGCGTACTCGACGTGGAAGACGGCCTTGCCGTCCTTCACGAACGGCGTCAGCTTCTCGCACTCCTCGAACTCGGCGCACTGCTCGTTCACCGCGAAGTCGAAGTCGCCGACGAGGGCGGGAATCTGGTCCAGGTCGTTCTTCAGGCCGATCGCCATGCCGCGCTCGTGGGCGAGCCCGGCGAGCATCCGGTTGAAGGCGAGCTGGTCGGACGCGGACAGCGGGAAGCCCGTGCGGTTGCGGTAGCCCTCCGTCAGGTCCGGCTCGACGGCGTCGAAGCCCTTCTCCCGGCACATCTCGAAGCGGGCCGCCATGATCGGCCGCAGGACGTCCAGGCGGCGGATGTCCAGCCACTTCTCGCCCTTCCAGCCCTTGTTCCGCTCGCCGAGCAGCCGCTCCGGGAACGCCTTGCGGTCCGGGCGGAAGTCCTCCCAGGCACCCGCGTTGACGTAGCAGATCACCTTGGCGCCGCGGTCGTGCAGCTCCTTGACCGTACGGGCGGTGTTCTCGAAGCCGTCGATGTCGTAGACGGGCACGCCGGCGGACGTGTCGACCGTGCCGTCGAGCTGCCACTGCCAGCGGGTGCCGGGGCGGGGCTGCCAGTGCTTACCGGCGGACCGCGGCGCCCCGGACGGCGCCCCGGACGGCGCGCCGGACGCCGTGGGGGCGGCCCCGCCGCTCTCGTCGCCCTCCGGCCCGTCACCGGCTTCCGTGCCCGAGCAGCCTGCCGCGCAGGCGAGCAGCAGCAGCGCGAGCAGTGTCGCGAAGGGGCGCCGGCGCCCGTTCATCGCGCCCTCCGCCGGACCGGGGAATCGTCCGCGGGGAGCGGATCGGTCTCCGTCGTGAGCGGCTCCTCGTTCACCCACGGTGCGGCGCGCCAAGGGTTCGCTCCTTCTCCCGGCACCGCGCAGTGCACTCCGGCGCCGCGGTCCGCGGCCGTACGGGCCACGCGGTCCGCGTTCCCGGCCGGTACGGCGTAGACGAGGTGGCAGAAGCGGGCCGGGGGGTGGTCGGCGGTCCAGGGGGGTACGGCGGCCCGCCGGTAGGTCTCCCAGGTGCCCTCGAAGGTGACGAGGAGGTCGGCGATGCGGGCGTAGCCGGGGTCGGGGTGGGTGCCGGGGTTGAGGACGGCGGTGTGCGCGCCCAGCGCCTTGGCGAGCAGGACGAGCCGGCGGTAGCGGGGCAGGTGCGCGGCCTGCGCGGCCACTTGGTCGAGGAAGACGCCGTCGACGCCGTACCAGCGGCGGTGGCGGCGGACGTCGGCGACGACGGCGCGCGGCGGGCGGTGGCCGTAGCCGGTGTCGACGTAGCCGAGCAGCCGCACGCCGGCGCCGCGCAGGCGTGCGGCCGCGGCGCCGAAGGCCGGGTCGGGACGGGAGCCGGGCCCGTCGGCGACGTTGAGGACGACGCCGTGGAGCCGGGGCGCGGCCGCTTCGAGGGCGGACCACGCCGCCGGGTCCACGTCCGGATGGACGTACAGCGGTACGAGCAGCCGCTGTCCGTCCGGCCGGGGGGCGGGCGGACGGACAGCGGC
>NZ_JBPQTS010000189.1:0-12448 GCF_051386455.1 Streptomyces sp. URMC 124 | reverse complement strand
GGTGCCGCACCCTCCATTCCGCCGCCACGGCGAACACCACCACAGCGCAGCCCGGCGGTGCCGAACGCACAGCACGTGGCCTCGGCACCGCCGGACATCCACATCGTGGCTGAGCACCGCCGCGGCGGAAGGAAGGGCGCGAGCCGCGCCCTTCAACCCTGCCGCCGGCCTGCGGTGTCCAACCGGCAACAGGTGCACCCGGCACCGCCGGGCATCCACGCCGTCGCTGAGCGCCGGGCCGCGGCGGAAGAAAGGTGCGGGCCGTGCCCTCCGACCGCGGGTGTGACCGGCACCGCCGGGGACCGGCGGCCTCAGGACGGGGTGGTCAAGAGGTAGGTGGCCTGGGTGAGTTCTCGGGGGAGGTTCGGGGTGTCGCGGGCGTGGCCGTGGGCTGCTACGTGGCCGTCCGGGCGGATCAGGTAGTAGCCGGGACGGCGGCAACCGGTGGCGGGGGACGCCACGTCCAGAGGGAGGGTGACGGGGCGTATGCGGCGGTGCGCGGCGGCCGTTCGGAGTGCTTTCGCCGACCATTCCGGCAGCGTTCCCCGTGCCACGATCAAAGCCAGGACCCAGTCCGAGGGGTCCGTCCCCGGGCCGCTGATGCCGTACGCCAAGGCGAGCGCGCGGGGGAACAGCGCCCCGGCCCGTACGCCGCCGAGCCGGCGGCAGGCCGCCGGGCGGGCAGGTTCCTGCGTGGCGCGCTGCGGGCGGTACGCGAGGCGGTGGCCGGCCATGACGGGGGCGTAGAAGCGGGTGACCGCTCCTGTCCGTTCCAGGAGACGGAACGCGGCGTCGCGGACCGCGACCCGCGCCCGGCCCTCCGCCATCCAGGCCCGCGTCTGCAGGTCCGTGTCGCGGACGATGCGCCGGGTGGCCTCCTCGCGCTCCGCCTCGTAGCCGGCCAGGAGGGTCGCCGGGGAGTCGCCGTTCAGCACCGCCGCGAGCTTCCAGGCGAGGTTGTGGGCGTCCTGGAGGCCGTTGTTCATGCCCTGGCCGCCCGCGGGGCTGTGGACGTGCGCGGCGTCGCCGAGGAGGAGGACGCGGCCGCGCCGCAGCGTTGCGGCCCGGCGCGCGTGGACGCGGAAGACGGCCTGGTGCACGGGGTCGGTGATGCGTACGCCGCCCGGCCCGCGCGCGTCGAGGAGGGCCTGCACGGCGGGGACGCCGGGGGCGGGGGCCCCGGCGGGCAGGGCGGTCAGGATGCGGAAGACGCCGCCGGGCAGGGGCACGATCACCAGGGTGCCGGACGGCGCCTGGTAGTAGTGGATCTCGCCGGCCGGCAGGTGTCCCGCGACGCGGGTGTCGAGGAGGGCGAAGGTCATCGGGTACGTGACGCCCGCGAAGGGCGTCCCGAGCCGCTCGCGGACGGTGCTGCTCGCTCCGTCGGCGCCCAGGAGGTACGGCGTGCGCCACGTCTCGCCGCGCCCGCCGGGGTGGCGCAGGAACACGCGCACGGCGTCGTCCCCGTCCGGGGTGAAGCCGTCGAGCCGTACGCCGCGTTCGACCGCGCCGCCGAGCTCGTGCAGCCGTCGCGTGAGGAGCCGTTCCGTCTCGTACTGCGGAAGGTTGCGGGCCGCGCACCCGGCGGGGAAGGCGAAGGCGGCGAGGGGGCGGCCGCCGGTGAAGTAGCGGTAGGCGTCGATGCGTACGGAGGCGGCGCGCACGTCGTCGCCGATGCCGAGGTCGTCGAGGATGCCGAGGGCGCGGGGCCACAGGGACAGCGCTCTCGGGGTGGGCGCGGGGTGCGGTGCGCAGTCGACGAGGCGCACGGGCACGCCGCGGCGCAGGAGTTCGCAGGCGGCGAGGAGCCCGGTGGGCCCGGCGCCGGTGACGAGCACGGCGGCGCCGGGGCGGGGGCTCACGGCTCCTGCCCCGCGCTCCCGTCCTCGCCCGTCCGCCCGCCGTCGCCGACACCGTCGCCGACACCGTCGCGAACGCCGTCGCGAACGCCCTCGCCCACGTCCCCGCCCAGGCTGCGGGCGAGTTCGAGGCGGCGCACCTTCATGGTGGCGGTGCGGGGCAGCTCGGCCAGGGGCAGTTGCACGGGTCCGGTGAGCTGCGGCCACTCGGCGGCGGCCGACGCCCAGCGTCCGGGGTCCAGGGGCGCGTCGCCGCGGGTGCAGACGACGGGGACGGGCTCCTTGCGGGGCCCGGGGACGAGGACGACCTCGGCGAGTTCCGGCAGCCGGTCCATCAGCCGGTCCTCGACCTCGAGGGTGGAGCCGACGGCGGGGAGGACGTCGACCTCGCGGTCGAGGAGGTGCAGGCAGCCGAGCCGGGTGCGGTAGCCGACGTCGCCCGTGCGCCACCACCCGTCGTGCAGCTGACGGGCGAAGCGCCCGGGTTCGGCGAAGTAGCCGGCGGCCCGGCCCGGGGCGCGCACCTCGATGGCGCCGGGGCGCTCGCGCGTGGCGCGGTGCCCGCCGGGGGCGGCGAGCCGCACGCGGACTCCGGGCAGGGGCAGGCCCAGGCAGCGGCCGTCGGCCCGGTGGACGGTGCGCGGGGTGTACCAGCGGCCCGAGAGCGGGCCGCACTCGCTCTGCCCGTAGAACTGGAAGAAGCGCGGGGAGGCCCGCCGGGAGGCGAGCAGCAGCCGGCGCATGGTGGGCGGGTGCAGGGCGTCGAAGGTGGAGCTGAAGTACCGGACGGTGGCCAGCGGTTCGCGCGGGTCGTCCGCCAGCTCCTCCCAGGCCGTGAACGAGTTGGGGTGGGTCTCGACGAAGCCGGGGCGGGTGCGGGCGAAGAGGTCCGCGACCTGCGCCGGGCGGGGGTCGGCCACGATGACGAGCGGCATGCCCTTGGGCAGGGCGACGGCGAGCGCCAGGTACATCCGCGAGTGGACGGGGCTGAGGTGCGCCGCGTACGTCTCGGGCGTACGGATCAGGGCGGCGAGGCCGCGCTGCGGCGCGTACCGGCCGTAGAGACCGGCCCCCGTGTGCACGACCAGCTTGGGCAGGCCGGTGGTGCCGGAGGTGTGCGTCATCAGCGCGGGGCGGTCCGCGGGCAGGAGCACGGGGTCGCGGCGCGGCGCGCCGGCCAGGGACGCGAGGGGGATGCAGCCCGGGCGGGCGGTGCGGGCGGGGCCGGTGGTGATGACCTTGGCGGCGACGTCGGCCAGGTCGAGCGGCGCCAGGCACGTGCGCAGCTTGTCGTCGTCGGTGACCAGGTGCGGGCGGTGCGGGCGGTGCGGGCGGTGCGGGCGGTGCGAACGGCCCAGCCGGCGCAGCAGGGCACCGGCCGTGGCACCGTCGAGCGCCGGGGAGAGCAGGACGGGGACGGCCCCGATACGGGCGGCGGCGCAGGCCAGCAGGTAGATGTCGAAGTTCGCCGCCTTGTGGACGGCGAGGTGCTCGGTGGGGCGCACTCCGGCCGCCCACAGCCGGGCCGCCAGGTCGTCCACGTACCCGGCGAGGGCGGTGTAGGTCAGCCGGCGGCCCGTGCCGGGCAGCGCGTCGAGGTCGTGGTCGAGCGTGACCGGGACGGAGCCGTGCGCGGCGGCCGCCCGCTGCGGGATCAGCCCGAGGCGGAGGCCTTTCACGAGACCGCCCATGAGGTGGCGTGCCGCTGCAGCAGCAGGGAGTCCTCGGCGGTGAGGGCGATGCCGAACGTGTCGCGCAGGACGGGTCCGACTTCGTCGGGGGCGAGTTCGGTGCGCAGGAGGCGGCCGTCGGCGTAGCGGGCGGCCAGGGTGCGGTCGGCGAGCGTGTGGCGGACGTGGTCGTCGCCGCGCTGGGCGATGAGGCGGCCGGTGAACGGCGAGCGGGGGTGGTGCGAGGTCCAGAAGTGGGCGGCCTCGAAGTCGTCGGGGACGTGGTGCTCCAGGCGCAGCGCGTAGACGTCGAACCAGCCGTCGGGGTGCAGGGAGCGCAGGATCCACTGCTCGGGGTCCCCGGGCGCCGCCCCCGCAGCCCTTGCGGTCCCGGGCGTCCCGGGCGTCCCGGCCGCCCCGGCGGTCCCCGCGCTGCCGTCCGCCGGTTCGAGGTCCAGGCGCCACGTCCAGTCGCCCGTGGAAACGGTGGCGCCGGGGGCGAGGGGTACGGGTTCGAGCGGGCCTTCGTCGCCGAAGCCGACGTCGCAGAGCCAGGGGCGGCCGTCCGCCTCGACCACGAGGGTCGCGTGGGAGCGGCGGCGCACGCGGTTGCTGCCGCGGCGGACGCGGGCCAGGTGACGGACGACGGGGAATCCGAGGCGTTCGAGGACGGCCGCGAAGAGGAGGTTCTGCTCGAAGCAGTAGCCGCCGCGCCCCGCGCGGACCAGCTTGCGCTGGAGCGCGTCGGTGTCCAGCGGCATCTCCCGGCCGAGGAGGACGTCGGCGTTCTCGAAGCTGACGGAGGCGGTGTGGGCGCGCTGGAGGGCGCGCAGGGTCGCGGCGGTCGGCGGGAGGGGACGGTCGGTGAGGCCGATCCTGGCCAGGTAGGCGTCCAGGTCGAGGGCGGCGGTCTCCCCTGCGGGTGCATGCGCGCCTGCGGCGGGCTGCCGGGGCGGCGCACCGGCCGGGCAGGCCGCCCCCGCGTCGGGCTCTGCGGCTCCGGCGGGGCCTTTGACGACGGCGGTGTTCGGCATGGGCCGTACGCTCCTTCCCCCGTGGGGTGTCGGCAGCCGGTGTCCCGGGGCGGTCGGACCTCGGGCCGTGGGGCTGTACCGGGGGGGTCTCCCCACGGCCCGGGTGGCTGCCATCGTGGGCGGTCCGGGCGGCCGTGCCAACGCGCGGCGGCGGAGTGCGTCAGCCCGCCCGCCAGTGCGTCAAGTCGCCCCCGTACGGGCCCCGGTGACCTGACAGACGGGACCCGGGGCGGGGGCGGGCCGCCACCGGCCGATCTACCCTCGGACCGTCCGGCAGGGCCGGACCGGCCGCCTTCGCCGCGGCCCGCGCCGGCGCCGCGCCGGGGCCTCCGACGAAGAAGCGGGGACCGACATGACCAAGGTGATACTGATCTCGGGCAGTCTGCGCGCCGCGTCGGTGAACTCGGCGGCGCTCAGGGCCGTACGCCGCATCATCGGACGGACCCGCCCGGGCGCCTCGGTGATCTCCCTGCCGATCGGCCGGCTGCCGTTCTACAACGGCGACATGGAGGGCACGGGGACGACCCCGGCCGTCGCCGCGGCCCGCGCGCTGGTCGCGGGCGCCGACGCCCTGGTGATCAGCACGCCCTGCTACAACGGCGCGGTCCCCGGCGTGCTGAAGAACGCCCTCGACTGGCTCTCCCGCCCCGACGGTGCGGGCCCGCTCACCGGGCGGGTGGCCGCCGTCCTGAGCGCCTCGCCCGGCGGCCGGGGAGGCATCGACGCCCAGCCCGCGCTGTTCGACCTCCTGGACAGCTGCGAGGCGATCACCGTCGAGCACCCGCCCGTCGCCATCCGCCGGGCGCACCAGCGGCTCGACGCCGCGGGCGAGATGACCGACGGGGAGGCGGTGCGGGCGCTGCGCGAGCTGGTCGACGCCACGTTCGAGGCGGTGGCCATCATGGAGGAGCAGCGCAGGTCGGTGCGGATGCCGCACGGGCGCGTACGGGGTGCGCACGGGAACGTGCCGGTACCGGCGTCGGTGCCGGTACCAACGCCGGCGCGGACGCCGGCGCCTATACCGGCGCCTCAGCGGCCCGACGCCCCGTCGAGAGCCAGCGTGACCTCGTCCAGGAGCTGATGCCAGGCGTCGTTGAGCTCCTTGAGCGCCTCGGACTCCAGGCGCAGGGCCAGCTCGCCGTGGTCGATGCCGAACCACCCCAGGTGCCCGAGCAGCCGGCCCGCGGCGGCGTACGCGGCGGCGCCGGGCGGATGTCCCCCGGCCGGTACGAGGCCGGGTTCCTCCAGCAGCTCCTCCGGGACGGCCGTCACCGTGCCGCGCGTCAGCAGCGGGGCGGCGTAGCGCGTGGGCAGGAGCCCGGGGCCGGAGACGGCCGTCGCGGTCCACAGCAGCCGCTGGGGGCGGGCCCCGTGGGCGGCCAGGGCGTGCCACCGGGGCTCGTCCAGCATCCGCTCGTACTGCTCGTGGAGCTGCCGGGCGGCCGCGACGGCGGTGGTGCCCCGCATGGCCCTGGCCTCCAGCGTGCCCTCGCGGTCGAGCAGGGCGTCGGCGGCGGCGTCGATGCGGCTGACGGGAAAGGAGGCGACCGATGCGAGCGCGGGAAGGTGCCGCCCGGCGGCACGCGCCCGCTCCAGCCCTTCCAGGTAGGCCTCGCCGGCCTGCCGGTGGCGCGCGGCGGACAGGACGAGGGTGGCGTTGACGTTGATGCCTTCGGCGAGACAGGCGCTGAGGGCCGTGAGGCCGGCGGGGGTGGCGGGGATGCCGAGCATGGCGTTGCGGCGATCGACGGAACGCCACAGTGCGCGGGCCTCGGCGAGGGTGGCTTCGCTGTCGTGGGCGAGGCGGGGGTCGAGGCTGACGGAGACGAGCCCGTCGACGCCCGCGGTCGCCTCGTGCACGGGCCGCAGGATGTCGCAGGCCCACCGGATGTCGTGGACGGCCAGGGCCTTCAGGGCCCGTTCGGCGGGGATGCCGCGTTCGGCGAGGTCGCCGAGCTGGCCCGTGTAGAACGGACCGCGGGTCAGGGAGCGGGCCAGGAAGGCCGGGTCGGAGGCGACGCCGGCGATGCGCCCCTGGCGTGCCAGAGCGGCGAGCCGCCCGCTCGCGAGCCGCTCCCGGGCGAGCCCGTCGAGCCACACGGACACCCCGGCCGCACCGGGCCCGGCCGGGACGGCGCCGGCCGTGCCCACGGCGCGCTCCTCCACCCCCGGCATCTTCACCCCCGGCGCCTCCCCCCTCACGGCCTGCCCCTTCCCGTCGTGCGGGACAGGCTCGCGCGGGCAGCGGCCGCCACCCGTTCGGGAGAGAGGTCGTGGGGTCCGTACAGGCCGATGCCGGGGGTGCCGGTGCCGGTGTCGAAGTGGTCCAGGCACACGTTCTCGCCGGCTCCGCCGAGGAGCTGGTAGCGGCCCACTTCCGCGCCGGCCCCCACCGAGACGGTGGCGGGTGCCGACGGCGGCAGGACGGCGTCGCGGTAGGCGCTGCTCTGGCGGTGGAACCACGCGGCGCAGGGCATCGACACCACGCGGGTCGCGATGCCCTCGCGCTGCAGGATGCGGCGGGCGCCCAGGGCGGCCGGCACCTCGCCGCCGGCGGCGACGAGGACGACGTCGGGCGCCGCGGCGGCCAGGTCGGCGTCGTGGGCCTCGGCGAGGACGTAGCCGCCGCGGGCGGCACCGTCACCGGCGGCGGGAATCCCCTCGACGGCGGGCATCCCGGCAACGACGGGACTCCCGGCGATCCCGGCGACGGGGGCTTCGGTGATCTGGGCGGGGTTCATGCGACGGGCACCTCCGGAGCGAGAGCGGCGAGCAGGCCGCCCACGATGCGGGGTCCTCCTTGAGTCAGGACGGATTCCGCATGGAACTGCATGGAGGCGAAGTGCGGCCCGCGCAGCGCGTGCACCTCGCCGGTGAGCGGATCGCGGCTGACGCCGACCGTGCCGACGCCCGCCACGTCCACGCTGTCGCGGTCGCTGCGCGCGGCGAAGGTGTTGTAGAAACCGACCCGCTCCCGGCTGCCGAAGAGGTCGATCTCGCGCTGGACGCCCTGGTTGGGCACGTCCCGGCGGACGAGCCCGAAGCCGAGGGCGAGGGAGAGCACCTGGTGGCTGAGGCAGACGGCGAGGAAGGGCCGCCGCTCGTCCAGGAGGGCGCGGACGGCGCCCCGCAGATGGGCGATCTTGGGGTGGCGGCCGTCGCGCGGGTCGCCGGGGCCGGGTCCCATCACGACGAGGTCGTGGCCGTCGAAGGCGTACGGCTCGTCGAAGCGCCTGACCGTCACCGTCAGCCCCATGGCGCGCAACTGGTGGCCGATCATCGAGGTGAAGGTGTCCTCGGCGTCGACGACGAGGACGCGCCGGCCGGCCAGCCCGGGTGCGCTGAGCGTCCGGTCGGCCTCCTGGGCGAGCCAGAAGCCGGCGATGCCGTCGTTGCGCTGCTCCAGGGCGGCGCGGACGCTCGGGTGGCCGCCGAAGCGGGCGGCGCCCGCGGACTCCAGGGCCGAGAGGAGCCCGGCGGCCTTGGCCCGGGTCTCCGCGACCTCGGAGGCGGGGTCGGAGTGGCGCACGAGGGTCGCGCCGACCCCGATGCGCACCTGCCCCGTGCGGTCGATGTCGGCGGTGCGGATGAGGATGGAGGAGTCCAGGGTGCGGCGCTCGCCGCCGGCGTCGCGGCCGATGAGGGCGAGGATGCCGCTGTAGTAGCCGCGGCCCGCGGGCTCGTAGCGGTCGATGACCCGGCAGGCGCTCTCCAGCGGGCTGCCGGTGACGGTCGGCGCGAACATCGTCTCGCGCAGGATCTCGCGCGGGTCGCGGTCGGTGGTGCCCTCGATGAAGTACTCGGTGTGGGCGAGGCGCGCCATCTCCTTGAGGTACGGGCCCACGACGCGGCCGCCGCCCGCGCAGATGCGGGCCATCATCTTCAGCTCCTCGTCGACGACCATGTACAGCTCGTCGGCCTCCTTGCGGTCGGCGAGGAAATCCATGACCTCGGGCAGGCTCGGCCCGGCGGCGGGGTAGCGGTAGGTGCCGCTGATGGGGTTCATCACGGCGGTGCCGCCGCGGACGCTGATGTGGCGCTCGGGCGTCGCCCCCACGAGCGTGCGCTCGCCCGTGTGCACGACGAACGTCCAGTAGGCGCCGGACTCGCGCTCCAGGAGGCGGCGGAAGAACGTCAGGGCGTGGGCGGGCGTGTAGCCGTCGATGCCGGCGAGGAAGGAGCGCTTGATGACGAAGTTCGCGCCCTCGCCCTCGCCGATCTCGTCGGCGACGACCCGGCGCACCGTGTCCGCGTAGGCGTCGTCGTCCATGTCGAAGTGCCCGCCCGACAGCGTGATCGGCGTCTCGGGGATCCGGGCGAGGACTTCCGCGAGGGGCAGCACCGCCTGGTGCGTGACCGTCATGGCGAGCAGCGGTGCGCCGTCGTCCGCGCCGCGGAAGCCTCGTTCGGCGATCTGGCGGTACGGGACGACGGCCAGGACCTCGTGCGAGGCGCCGCCGGGCGCCGCCGCACCGGTGGGCGTGTCCTCCAGCGGGATGGACGCCAGGGTCTTCGGCCGGGAGATCTCGCCCAAGAGGAGTTCGACGGCGCCCGGTCCGGTGGACTCGGGGCGGTGGAGGAGGGCGAAGGCGGGCGGGCGCGCGCCCAGCACCCGGGCCAGCAGGTCGTCGGTGGCGTGCACGGTCGTCTCCCGTCCTTCCCCGTCGGTGCTCATACGGCCGCCCCCCGCACCGCGAGCGTGTCCGCCGGGCGTTCTGCGCCCTGCAGGCGGCCCATCATGTCCTTGGTGGTGGTGACCACGGCGCAGCGCGCCGCCGCGTACTCCAGCGCCAGGCGGTGGTACGCGGCGGAGAAGTCGGCGACGGCGTCCGCGACGAGGAAGGGCCGGATGTCGTTGGTGAACGCGTCGACGGCGCTCATCAGGACGCCGACGTGCGCGTACACCCCGCAGACGATCAGCTGGTCGCGGCCGTTGGCGCGCATCCGTCCGAGCAGGTCGGAGCGGAAGAAGGCGCTGTAGCGCCACTTGGTGAAGACCCAGTCCCCGGGGGCCGGGGAGAGCGGCTCGACGACGCGCCGGTCGGCGGGGTCGACGCGCATCCCCGGGCCCCAGAAATCCTTGAGCAGGCCGCGCTGCTGGTCGTCCATCCCGCCCGGCTGGGCCGTGTACGCGACCGGCATGCCGAGCGCGGCCGCCGTCTCGCGCAGCAGGGTGGCGTTGGCGATCAGCTCCTCGCGCGGGTGCTCCGGCAGGTGCCCGAGGAAGTAGCGCTGCATGTCGTGGATCAGCAGCACGGCGCGGGTCGGGTCGGCGCCCCAGTGGGCCGTGTTCTCGGGCAGGTCGCCCGGGGCCGGCATCGGGTAGGGCTCGATCGGGGGAATGCCTGCCATGGTGGATCAGCCCTCCCAGGCCGAGACGACGGAGATGGCCTGCTGCGGATTGAGCCGCGGGTCGCAGAAGCTCGTGTACTTGTCGCCCACGTGGCCGAGTTCGGATTCGTTGCGGACGCACTCGGTGACGTGCTCGGGCGTCGTCTCCAGGTGCAGGCCGCCCGCGACGCCTCCGGCGGTCCGCACCGCGCACTGGAAGTTGCGGACCTCGCGGATCACCGTGTCCAGCAGGCGCGTCTTGAGGCCGTCGGGCGCGGTGAGGGTGTTGCCGTGCATGGGGTCGGTGAGCCAGATGACGGGGTGCCCGGCGTCACGGACGGCCGCCACGAGCGGGGGCAGCTTCTCGCCGACCCTGTCGGCGCCCATGCGGGCGATGAGGGTGAGCCGCCCGTGCTCCCGGCCGGGGTCGAGGAGCTCGCACAGGGCCAGGATCTCGTCCTTGGTCGTCGTGGGCCCGACCTTGCAGGCCACGGGGTTGGCGACGGCGGCCAGCAGGGCGACGTGCGCGCCGTCGGTGCGGCGGGTGCGCTCGCCGATCCAGGGCCAGTGCGTGGAGGTCAGCAGGGGGCGGCGGTCCTCGCGGCCGCCCATGTGGCCGTCCGCGCAGCCGTCCACGCGCCCGTCCCCGCGGCCGTCCTCGCCCGCGCGGACCATCGGCAGTTCGTAGTCCAGCAGGAGCGCCTCGTGGCTCGTCCACACCGGCGGGCAGACGCCCGAGCGGCGGGCCGGGTCCAGCCAGCCGAGGTGCCTCATCGCCTCGCCGGCCGCCAGGTAGCCGGAGAGCAGGCGCTGCGGGTCCGGGCGGCGGCGCTCCGGGTGGGGCTCGGGGTTGTTGACCATGTGGCCGCGGTAGACCGGCAGTTCCGTCCCCGCGACGCGCTCGGTCGCGCTGGAGCGGGGCTTGGCGAACTGCCCCGCCATGCGGCCCGCGCGGACCACCGGCTTGTGGGCGACCATCTTCAGGACCCCGGCCAGGACGTCCAGGAGGCCGGCCTTGCGGGCGACGTAGCCCGAGGTGCACTCCGCCGGGTCCTCCGCGCAGTCGCCCGCCTGGATCACCTGGGCGGCGCCGCGGGCCACCTCGGCGAGGTGGTGGCGCAGGGTGCGCACGTCGTCGGAGCGGACGAGGGCCGGGCGGCGCGCGAGCTCCTCGCGGACCCGGCGCACCTGGGGGGCGTCGCCCCAATCGGGCTGCTGGAGAGCGGGTTTGTCCTGGACGTCGAGCAGAGCGTCGGTCATGGGGTTCTCCAAAAAACGCTTAAGTGACTGCTCTTGAGAACAAGCAAGCATTCAAGGCAAAGCAAGGGTCCGGCGCGGAGTGGGTGGTGGCGGCTCCCTGGGTCCTTGGTTTCGGAGGCGGACACGGTCGGTTTCCGATCGTCCGAGGGAGCTCCCGTTCCGCCAATGCCGGTCCGTTCACTCCGTCAGATGCCGCCCGACTCCATCAGGTGAGTGTCAAGACTCTGTTCGCGCCAAGTTGACGGAGTACGGGCGGAATCGGTGGCCGCGCCACCGACCGGGCTTACGGTCGACCTCTCTGCCCTACGCGATTCCGCGGCCGATCCGGAGAGGGGGCGACCCTGCCATGGGAGAGCGCACGGTGACATCGGGTGGTGAGGTCCTGCGGGAGCTCCTCGCAGAAGGCGTCTCCCCCTGGCTCGACGGCCTGCGCCGCTCGCTCCTCGCCTCCGGAACGCTGGCCCGGCTCGTCGCCGCGGGCGAGGTGCGGGGGGCCACGTCCGACCCCGGCGCCCTCGCTTCCGAAGTGGCCGGCGGCAGCGCCTACGGGCAGCAGCTGTCGCATCTGGCGTGCCGGTCCGTTCCGCCGGCCGTCGCCGTCCAAGCGTTGTGCGCCTACGACCTGCGGTCCGCCTGCGACGAGTTGCGGCCGGTTTTCGCCGCCACGCAGGGGCTCGACGGGTACGTCTCGATGGGGCTGGACCCCCGGCCGGGCGGTGCGGCGCGGGGCACGGCCTGTGCCGTGGTCGACGCCGCGGTCGCCCTGCACCGGGCCGCCTGCCGGCCCAACGCCCTCGTGAAGATCGCCGCCACGGACGACGGGCTCGCCGCCGCCGGCGCGTGTCTGGCGCGCGGCATCGGCGTGCACGTCACCGACGTCTTCTCCGTGCGCCGCTACGAACAGGTCGTCGACGTGTGGTTCGCCGGGCTGGAACGGGCCCGGGGCGCCGGACTGGACCTGTCCGCGATCCCGTCGGTCGTTTCGCTGCCGGTGGGGCGGATCGATGCCGCGGTGGACGCCGTGGCCGGCCCGCGACGGCGCGCGGGCCGTGCCTCGCTCGCCGTCGCCCGGCTCGTCTACCGGCGCTACGAGGAAGCGCTGGGCAGCGCGCGCTGGCGCGTTCTGGCCACGGCCGGGGCCCGGCCGCAGCGGGTGATGTGGTCCGTCGGCTCCCCCGTGGAGACCGTGCCGCGCGGCGTGCCGTACGTGGAATCGCTCGTGGCCTGGGGCACCGTCAGCGCGATGTCCGAGGCGACGCTGGCCGCGGCGGGGCGGCGGGGACGGCTGCGGGGG
>NZ_JBPQTS010000188.1:0-12483 GCF_051386455.1 Streptomyces sp. URMC 124 | reverse complement strand
CCCGTCGACGGGACGTTCCGTCGACGGGCGCTTGCCATACACAGATACCCTTGACCGGTGACCGACGCCCAAGAAACCGCAGCAGACACACCACTGCGAACCACCGGGGGCGCCCCCCCGGACGACGTCGTTTCGGCGCCGATCCCCCTACTCGAGCCACGCGAGGGCATCCCGCCGGTCGTCGCTGACAACGATGCCCTGGAGCGGGTCGTCGCGGCGTTCGCGGCCGGCACCGGCCCCGTCGCCGTCGACGCCGAGCGCGCCTCCGGCTACCGCTACGGCCAGCGCGCCTACCTCGTCCAGCTGCGCCGTGAGGGCGCCGGCAGCGCGCTCATCGACCCGGTCGGCTGCCCCGACCTGTCCGCGCTCGGCGACGCCGTCGCCGACGCCGAATGGGTCCTGCACGCAGCCACCCAGGACCTGCC
This sequence comes from Streptomyces sp. URMC 124, assembly GCF_051386455.1. Classification (NCBI taxonomy): domain Bacteria; kingdom Bacillati; phylum Actinomycetota; class Actinomycetes; order Kitasatosporales; family Streptomycetaceae; genus Streptomyces; species Streptomyces sp. URMC 124. The sequence goes on along the minus strand of NZ_JBPQTS010000188.1, from coordinate 12,058 downwards.
GTGCCTGCGCGAGATAGGGATGACGCCGACGCGGCTGTTCGACACCGAGCTGGCCGGACGGCTCGCCGGGTTCGCACGGGTGGGTCTCGGAGCCATGGTGGAGAACGTCCTGGGCTACGCCCTGGAGAAGGGGCACTCCGCCGTCGACTGGTCGACCCGCCCCCTGCCCGACCCCTGGCTGCGCTACGCCGCCCTCGACGTGGAGCTCCTCGTCGACCTGCGCGACGCGCTGGAGGAGGAGCTGGACCGCCAGGGCAAGCTGGAGTGGGCCCGGCAGGAGTTCGACGCCATCGCTTCCGCGCCGCCCGCCCCGCCGCGCAAGGACCCCTGGCGCCGCACGTCCGGGATGCACAAGGTGCGCAGGCGCCGCCAGATGGCGGTGGTGCGCGAGCTGTGGACCGCCCGCGACCACGTGGCGCAGCGGCGCGACGTCTCCCCCGGCAAGGTGCTGGGCGACGCCGCGATCGTCGAGGCCGCGCTCAACATGCCGCCGAACGTCCACGCGCTGGCCGCCCTGCCCGGCTTCGGGCACCGCATGAGCCGCAAGCAGCTGGAGCAGTGGCAGGCGGCGGTCGACCGCGCCCGTGCGATCCCGGACGCCGAGCTGCCGCAGCCCGGCCAGCCGCTGACCGGCCCGCCGCCGCCGCGCGCGTGGGCCGACAAGGACCCGGAGGCCGCCGCGCGGCTCACCGCGGCCCGTACGGCCGTCTCCGAGCTAGCCGAACGCCTCACCATGCCGCAGGAGAACCTGATCACTCCGGACACGGTGCGGCGGCTGTGCTGGGAGCCGCCCGCGCGTCCCACGCCGGAGGCGGTCGCGGAGATCCTCTCCGCGCACGGGGCGCGCCCCTGGCAGGTCGAGCAGGTGACCCCGGTCCTGGTGAAGGCCCTCACGGACCCCGCGGCCTGACGGCCGCCGCCCCCTCGGGGCCGGGACAGACGCCCCGGCCCCGCTCCTTCACCGTCTCCCAGGGCTGCGCCCCGGTCCCTCTCGGGGCCGGGGCGCAGCGCTTCCTCCCCGCCGCGACGCCGCGCAACCGCCGCGAAGCCCGCCTGCCCGTACCGAACCCCCAGTAGCCCCCTCCGCACACGGAATGTGACCTTCGCCGCTCCCCGCCAGGGGACTGGGCAACCTAGTTACCCGTAAGTAGCATGACGGTGTCAGCCCGCACCGCGGCGGAGCCGTCCCGGCATGCCCGCGCGCAGCGATCCCGCACAGGAGGAGAGCCAAGTGCCTCGTACCGCTAGGGACGTCGTATTCGTCGACGGCGTCCGCACCCCGTTCGGCAAGGCGGGCCCGAAGGGCATCTACCACGAGACCCGCGCCGACGACCTCGTCATCAAGTGCATCCGTGAGCTGCTGCGCCGGAACCCCAACCTGGACCCCGCCAAGATCGACGAGGTCGCCATCGCCGCGACCACGCAGATCGGTGACCAGGGCCTGACCCTCGGCCGTACGGCCGGCATGCTCGCGGGCCTGCCCCAGACCGTGCCCGGCATGTCCATCGACCGCATGTGCGCCGGTGCCATGACCGCCGTGACGACCGTCGCCGGCGGCGTCGCCTTCGGCGCGTACGACATCGCCCTCGCGGGCGGCGTCGAGCACATGGGCCGCCACCCCATGGGCGAGGGCGTCGACCCCAACCCGCGCTTCCTCTCCGAGAAGCTCGTCGACGAGTCCGCCCTCGTCATGGGTATGACGGCCGAGAACCTGCACGACCGCTACCCGCAGCTCACCAAGGAGCGCGCGGACGCCTACGCGGTCCGCAGCCAGGAGAAGGCCGCCAAGGCCTACGCCGACGGCAAGATCCAGGCCGACCTCGTGCCGATCTCCGTGCGCCGCACCACGCCCGAGGGCGGGGAGCTGGGCTGGGGCCTGGTCACGGCCGACGAGCCGATGCGCCCGGGCACCACCATGGAGGGCCTGGCGAACCTCAAGACGCCGTTCCGCCCGCACGGCCGGGTCACCCCGGGCAACGCCTCGGGCCTCAACGACGGCGCCACCGCCTCGCTGATCGCCGCCGAGGACGTCGCGCGCGAGCTGGGCCTGCCGGTCCGCATGCGCCTCGTGTCGTACTCCTTCGTCGGCGTCGAGCCCGAGGTCATGGGCTACGGTCCGATCCCGGCGACCGAGAAGGCGCTGGCCAAGGCCGGCCTGACGATCGACGACATCGGTCTGTTCGAGCTCAACGAGGCCTACGCCGTCCAGGTCCTCGCGCTCCTCGACCACTACGGCATCGCGGACGACGACCCGCGCGTCAACCAGTACGGCGGCGCCATCGCCTTCGGCCACCCGCTGGCCTCCTCCGGCGTCCGTCTGATGACCCAGCTGGCCCGCCAGTTCGAGGAGCAGCCGCACGTCCGCTACGGCCTCACCTCGATGTGCGTCGGCCTCGGCATGGGCGGCACGGTCATCTGGGAGAACCCGCACTTCGAGGGAGACGACAAGTGAGCACCACCGCTGAACTTCTCAAGGGCGCGGCGGAGCTGTTCCCCGACGAGGTCGTGACCCAGGCGCACGTGCGCCACTTCGACCTTCCCTTCGGCGCCGGGCGCTTCGCGCTCATCACGCTGGACAACGGCCTGGACCACACCAAGCCGACCACCTTCGGCCCGCAGTCGCTCGCGAACCTGAACGCCGCGATCGACCAGGTCGAGAAGGAGGCCGCCGAGGGCTCCATCGCCGGCATCGGCCTCACCGGCAAGCCCTTCATCTTCGCCGTCGGCGCCGACCTCAAGGGCGTCGAGCTGCTGAAGAAGCACGAGGAGGCGCTCGCCATCGGCAAGGGCGGCCACGACGTCTTCAAGCGTCTGTCCTCCCTCGCCGTCCCGACCTTCGCCTACTACAACGGCGCGGCGATGGGCGGCGGCGTCGAGGTCGGCCTGCACTGCACCTACCGCACCGTCTCGCGCGCCATCCCGGCCTTCTCCCTCCCCGAGGTCTTCCTCGGCCTGGTCCCCGGCTGGGGCGGCTGCACCCTGCTGCCGAACCTCATCGGCGCCGACCGCGCGGTCTCGGTCATCATCGAGAACTCGCTCAACCAGAACCGTCAGCTCAAGGGCAAGCAGGTCTTCGAGCTCGGCATCGCCGACGCCCTCTTCGACGGCGCCGACTTCCTGGAGCAGTCCCTCATCTGGACGGCCTCCGTCCTCAAGGGCGACATCCAGGTCGACCGCGCCGAGATCGACCGCGGCGAGGCCTGGGACCAGGCCGTCGAGCGCGGCCGCTTCATCGCCGACTCCAAGGTGCACGGCGCCGCCCCGGCCGCCTACCGCGCCCTGGAGATCATCTCCGCGGCGAAGAACGGCGACCTCCGCCAGGGCTTCGACGCCGAGGACCAGGCCCTCGCCGACCTGATCATGGGCGAGGAGCTGCGCAGCGGCATCTACTCCTTCAACCTGGTGCAGAAGCGCGCCAAGCGCCCGGCCGGTGCCCCCGACCGCTCGCTGGCCCGCCCCGTCACCAAGGTGGGCGTCGTCGGCGCCGGCCTCATGGCCTCCCAGCTCGCGCTCCTCTTCGCGCGCCGCCTGGAGGTCCAGGTCGTCCTCACCGACATCGACCAGGAGCGCATCGACAAGGGCGTCGGCTACGTCCACGGCGAGATCGACAAGCTCCTCGCCAAGGGCCGCATCGGCAACGACAAGGCCAACCGCCTCAAGGCCGCCGTCACCGGCTCCCTCGACAAGGCCGCCGCCTTCGGCGACGCGGACTTCGTCATCGAGGCCGTCTTCGAGGAGATGGGCGTCAAGCAGCAGGTGTTCGCCGAGGTCGAGGCGGTCGTCCCCGCCCACACCATCCTCGCCACGAACACCTCCTCGCTGTCCGTCAGCGAGATGGCCTCCAAGCTCAAGCACCCCGAGCGGGTCGTCGGCTTCCACTTCTTCAACCCGGTCGCCATCCTCCCGCTGCTGGAGATCGTCCGCGGCGAGAAGACGGACGACGCCTCCCTGGCCACGGCCTTCGCCGTCGCCAAGAAGCTCAAGAAGAGCGCGGTCCTGGTGAAGGACGCCCCGGCGTTCGTCGTCAACCGCATCCTCACCCGCTTCATGGGCGAGATCCAGAACGTCATCGACGAGGGCACGCCCGTGGCAACGGCAGAGAAGGCCGTCGAGCCGCTCGGCCTGCCGATGTCGCCCCTGGTCCTCCTGGAGCTCGTCGGCCCCGCCATCGGCCTCCACGTCTCCGAGACGCTGGCCGGCGCGTTCCCCGACCGCTTCAAGGTCTCCCCGAACCTCGCCGCCGTCGTCAAGGCCGGCAAGCGCGGCTTCTACGTCTACGACTCCGGTAAGCCGGAGCTCGACCCCGAGGTCGCGGCCCTGCTCGTCCAGGGCGACTCCGTCCTGACGGAGGAGCAGGTGCGCGCCCGCGTCCTGGAGGCGGTCGCACAGGAGATCGGCCTCATGCTGGACGAGGGCGTCGTCGCCGAGGCCCAGGACATCGACCTGTGCCTGATCACCGGCGCGGGCTGGCCCTTCCACCTGGGCGGCATCACGCCGTACCTGGACCGTGTCGGCGTCGCCGAGAAGGCCAACGGCAAGCGGTTCCTGCCGGTGGGCGTCGCTTCCGTTCCCGCGTAGCGGGACGTAGGCCCGAGGGCCGTACGGGGTTTCCCGTACGGCCCTCGTTTGCGTTTGCGCTCACGCTCGCGATGACGGTCGCGGCGCCGCGGACAGGAACGAACAACGGTCAGGCAAGGCATCCATGACCGACTGAATGAATGCCGCCGATTCCGGCGGCGACAGGGCACAGGGCCGGAGCAGATCGTAGGAGCGTCGTCGGGCGGTGGCCCGTTCGAGGTCCTCCACCAGGGTCCCGCTGTTCGCGATCCGGTCCGGCGTCAGTGTGCGTGATCGTGCGGGCATGCACCTGTCTCCCCGGTTTGTGGCTCACTAGTTGGCCGCTCAGCGTGGGGACGTGAGGTGTGAGGTGCCGCTGGGGGTGACCTGCGCCCGGTCCGTTCCAATGGTGCGGCCGGTCGGGAGAGTTCACCGCCCCGCGGGGGTGACCGGCCGGCCCGCACCCATCAAATCCAGGGGCGTTACACCAGGTCGGCGATGACCAGGGCGGTGACCTCCGCGACGAAGCCCTGGTTACCGGGGTTGTCCCGCATCCAGGCCGTCGCCGTGATGGGCACCCCGTTGTTGCGCGGCTCGCCCCTCTCGACCTTCACCATCTCCTGCGCGATCGGGCCGCCCCACAGCTTGCCGGTGTTGAAACTGATGTCGAAGTGCTGGATCGCTACCTCGACAATGGGGGCGCCGTTCTCGTCCCAGCGGATGGGCTTGGAGAACTTCACCCATTCCTCCTGTGACTTGCTGTTCCTGCCGTCCGACTGCTCGATACGAAAATGAACCGTCTGGAACTCAATGGCCACGAGCTTCCCCTCCGCAGGAGGCCGGATTACCGGCGCCTTCCGCTGTTCCAGCCCGTAAGGCTATGCCTCGACGGCAATGCCGTTCGGGTTTTCCAGGAGTTTCTTAGCACGGCCGCCAGAGCTTCAGGCAATCACCTGTGAGGATATGAGACATCCTCAGTCATACTGGTACGCCGATATGTTGTGGAGTTCATCGATTGTTTGTTCTGTCTCTGGGCTTCTGCTGGTCCAAGGCCACGGCACAGCCTCCTGCCTCACTTCTGCGCAGCTCGGAGGCTGTCCGAGGGGCATCGGCGGCCGGGTTCCGGATCGGGCGGGAGTCCAGCGGCGAGTATGCCGAGTCATGGTTATTCCGTGCCAGGTGACCGAAAGCTACTCCTCCGCAGCCCGTGCATTTTCGTGGCGATTGGCCGGTGTCCGTTAGGTGGCTGGTAGCCGCCCTTGTACACGGCCTGGAATCCCGCGCGGTGTGCCAGGCTGTTGTTTCGGTGGACATGAAGTGCAGGGTTGGCCGAGATTACCCCTCACACAACGCGAGAAGATCCATACCTTGAGTGATCGCCGGCGGATGCCGGCAGCACGACAAGGCTGGAGGGGCGCATGGGGAACTTTGCGGAAGGCACGTATCTGATCAGGAATGAGGCGACCGGGCTCTACCTGACGGTGCGGGACCAGGAGCCGGCGACTGTGTCGCAGCAGCCGAAGAACGACGCGAAGTACCAGGACCAGCAGTCGTGGGTGGTGAAACAGGTCACGGCGGAGGAGAGCGAGGTCTTCGCGGGGCTCTACCGGCTGCAGAACCTCAAGACCAAGCTGTACGTCCACATGCCGCGCGGAGTGCTCCCGGAGACCCTTCCCGGGCGGGCCATGGACCTGCACGGCGAGGGCACCGACGACCGGGCGGCGACGTACTGGCAGCTCACCGACGAGGGCGACGGCCGCTACGGCCTGCACAGCGGCCTGAGCGCGAAGAGCCCCGACTCGGTCAACAACTACGACCTGTGGCTCGGGATCCGTAACCTCGACCGCAACAAGGACGCCGTGCTCGAGCAGTACACGCGGCTCCCGGACAGGGACCGCGCCTTCCAGTACTGGCGCTTCGAGAAGCCCGACGTGCCCAGGAAGGAGGAGCCGCGGGTCATCGGCTGCGGCGGCTCGTTCGACTCCTACCTGGGCAGCACGTACAAGGGCACGTACCAGGCCGAGTCCATCAAGCTTCCGGACGGGACGTCGCTCATCGGCCACCAAGTGGGCACGTTCTTGGACGGCAGCGAATTCCTTCCCATGGAGAAGCAGCACCTGGCGCAGAAGGGCTCGGACATCGGCAGGATGATCGGTGAGAGCGCGGCCGAGTTGATGGCGGAGACGTATGACGTCACGGCCCGGTTCTTCCTGGACGGCAACGAGCGCAAGGTGGAGGTGACCACGCTCAAGCGCAGGCCAGGGGCCAAACCGTACACTCAGGTGACCGGTTTCGCGCTGAACCTGGCCAAGCGGCCCGCAGCGGTCGAGTTCACGGTCCACACCTTCGGCCCTTCCGTGAGCGGGGCGGTGGATCCGTATGACCTGAACAGGGACTTCGATCCGACGAGCGAGGAAGAAGTGCGGGCCGTGGACCGCGAGGGGCGCCTCAACGAGCACCGGCTTCACTTCGCCGTCCAGGCGATGGAGTGCAATCCCGGCAGCCATGTGCCGCACCGACTGCACGAGTCCCGCACGGAGGACGGCATGCAGATCGAGATCGACCTCCGCAAGGTCTGACCGCAGACGCCATGGCCAGGGCCGGCCCGCCCTGGTCATGGCGCGCCGTCCTCCGGGCCAGGCTCCTCCGTAGCAGCCGGAAGCAGCCGGACCGCGGCCTGTCCTTTGCCTCCACACCACCAGCACAGCAGCACGGCGTGCCTGCCCGGGCTCGGGCGGTCGAAGAGGTCGAGGCGCGTCGGCAAGCGCACCTCCGCGAAGGATGCCGGTAGGCATTGGCCCATGATCTGTGCGGGGAAGTGGACCTGCCCGCCGGTCCACCTCTCCCCGTACGCTCATGGTCATGACACACAAAGTGGACTTCTACTTCGACCCCGTCTGCCCCTTCGCCTGGATCACCTCCCGCTGGATCCTGGAGGTCGAGAACCACCGAGACCTCGACCTGCGCTTCCGCGTCATGAGCCTGTCCGTGCTCAACGAAGGGCGGGCCGATCTGCCCGAGCGCTACCGCCGCCTGCTCGACGTGGGCTGGGGCCCGGTGCGGGTGTGCACCGCCGCGGCGCAGGCGCATGGGGAGGGCGTGCTGCGCGAGCTGTACACGGCTCTCGGTATGCGCATCCACAACGGCGGCGGCGAGGTCTCCGACGAGCTGATCCGGAAGGCGCTGGCCGACGCCGGCCTCCCCGAGGCGCTCGCCGACGCGGCTCACTCGGCCGACTACGACGAGGCGCTGCGCAAGAGCCACCACGAGGGCATGGATCCGGTCGGCGAAGAGGTGGGTACGCCGACCATCCACATCGACGGCGTCGCCTTCTTCGGGCCCGTCCTCACCGCCATCCCGCGCGGCGAAGAGGCCGCCCGGATCTTCGACGGCGTGCGGCTGCTGGCCGCTTACCCGAACTTCTTCGAGCTCAAGCGCACCCGTACGGGCGGCCTCGACTTCAGCTGAGGGGTGGCCGGGAAGCGACTCCGGGCCGGACGCCGTTCGCCCCTACGATGCTGCCGACCCGCGGGGCGGGGCCGCCCCGCAGGAGGGAGCTCGGCATGCGCACGATGATCAGACGCCTCGCGGCGGTCACCGTGGCCACCGCGGCGGCGACCTTGACGGCGATCGGCACGGCCGACGCCGGGAGCACCGGCACCACCGGCACCACCGAGAACTACAACTGCCCCTCCGGGTACGCCTGTATCTACCCGGAGGGCCAGGCGCCCCCGGTGAGCCCGTCGCACAAGTATGCCCGGTACGGCGCGCACAACCTCGTCAACCAGTTCAACATGCACTACGTCATCAACAACCAGTACGGCGGTCCGCGCGCGACCGTGCGCCTGTGCACCGGCTACAACGGCACCGGCGACTGCAGCATCAGCATTCCTCCGCAAGTGGGCATCGGGGTCGATCTCACGCCGATCAACTCGATCGTCCTCGACCGTCCGTGAGGTGGGCCGCCCGCCGCGCCGCCACCAGGACCGGATCCCACACGGGTGAGAACGGTGGCGCGTAGCCCAGGTCCAGGGACGTCATCTGATCCACCGTCATCCCTGCCGTGAGCGCGACCGCCGCCACGTCCACCCGTTTCGCCGCCCCCTCGCGCCCCACGATCTGGACGCCCAGGAGGCGGCCCGTTCCCTGTTCGGCGAGCATCTTGACGGTCATGGGGCGGGCGCCGGGGTAGTAGCCGGCGCGGCTGGTCGACTCGATGGTGGCGGTCACGTAGCGCAGGCCCTCCTCGCGGGCTTGCGCCTCCAGGAGGCCGGTGCGGGCGATCTCCAGGTCGCAGACCTTGCTGACGGCCGTGCCGACCACGCCGGGGAACGTGGCGCGGCCGCCGGTGACGTTCGTGCCGATGACCTGGCCGTGCTTGTTGGCGTGGGTGCCGAGGGCGACGTGGCGGGTGCGGCCGGAGACGAGGTCGAGGACCTCGACGCAGTCGCCGCCGGCCCAGACGTTCTCGTGCCCGCGCACCCGCATGGACCGGTCGGTGAGCAGCCCGCCGGACGCGCCCAGCGGCAGGCCGGCCGCGCGGGCCAGCGCGGTCTCGGGGCGTACGCCGAGGCCGAGGACGACCACGTCGGCGGGGAACTCGCCGGCGTCCGTGGCGACGGCCCGGGCCGTGCCGTCCGGCCCGGTCCGTACGGCGGTGACCTCGGTGTCCGTCACCACCTTGATGCCCATCGCGGTCATGGCGTCGCGCACGAGCGCGCCCATGTCGGGGTCGAGGGTCGCCATCGGCTGCGAGGCGCGCTCGACGACGGTCACCGCGTAGCCGCGCCGTACGAGCGCCTCCGCCATCTCGACGCCGATGTACCCGGCGCCGACCACGACCGCCCGGCGGTCCTCGGCGTCGCCGTCGAGGGCGGCGACGAGCGCACGGCCGTCGTCCAGGGTCTGCACCGCGTGCACCCCCGGCGCGTCGATGCCCTCCAGCGGAGGCCGGACCGGGCGGGCGCCGGTGGCGAGGACGAGGTGGTCGTAGCCGTGCCGGCGCTCCTCGCCCGACTCCAGGTCGCGGGCGAGGACGCACTGCCGCTGGAGATCCAGCTCGGTCACTTCGGTGCGCATCCGCACGTCGATCCCGCGGTCGCGGTGTTCTTCCGGCGCGCGGGCGATCAGCGCGTCCGGGCCGTCGACCACGCCGCCCGCCCAGTACGGGATGCCGCACGCGGAGTACGACGTGAAGCGGCCGCGCTCGAACGCGGTGATCTCCAGCGCGCCGGGCTCGCGGAGCCTGCGCGCCCGCGACGCGGCGGACATGCCCGCCGCGTCGCCTCCGACGACCACGAGTCGTTGCGCGGTCATGTGCCGCTCCTTTCAGGTGTGGTCTCTGTCCTGCCGGTTGTCCTGCCGGTTGTCCTGCCAGTCCAGGAAGACCGTTTCCCCTTCTCCCTGCAGCTTCACATCGAAGCGGTACGTGTTGCGCTGCCCGGGCTCCGCCCGCGCCCGCAGGGTTGCTCGCCGCTCCGGCGGCAGCGCGGCCAGCAGCGGGTCTCCGGGCGGGTCGGTGACGTACACCCGGGTGAACAGGTGGTGGTCGAGGCCGCGCGCGAGGACGCACAGCGCGAGGTACGGCGCGCCGCCCGGCAGCAGGGTGTGCAGCGCGTAGTGGCCGTCCCGGCAGGTGGGGACGCGGGCGAAGCCGGTGAAGGACTCCCCGTCGCGGCGCAGGCTGCCCGGCGCCCCGGCGAGCGAGCCGTCCGGGGCCGCCTGCCAGAACTCCAGCAGCGCGTCGGGCACGGGCGCGCCCTCGCCGTCGTAGACGTGGCCGTGGAGGGTCAGGGCCCCGGGGTGGGCCGGGGGCACGAGGTCGCCGCCGCCGGGGAAGGGCAGCGCGGTCCCGTAGTAGGGGCCGACGGTCTGGGAGGGCGTCGGGGGCAGTGCGGGGTGCGGTACCGGGGGCGGCATCAGCGGCCCTCCTCGGTCCAGGTGGCGGACGGGCCGTCCAGGACGAGGTCCCAGCGGTAGCCGAGAGAGAGGCCGGGCTCGCCCACCTCCGGGTCGAAGGCGGAGACCAGGCGGGCCCGCGCGGCCGCGTCGCTGACGGTGTGCCAGATGATGTCGTCCGGCAGGAGCGGGTCGCCGGGGAAGTACATCTGGGTCACCAGGCGCTGGGTGAACGCCGTGCCGAAGAGGGAGAAGTGCACGTGCGAGGCGCGCCAGGAGTCCTTCGGCCCGCCCAGCGGGTAGGCGCCGGGGCGGACGGTGACGAAGCGGTAGCGGCCGTCGTCGTCGGTGAGGCAGCGGCCCGCGCCGGTGAAGTGGGGGTCGAGCGGGGCGGGGTGGCGGTCGAGCGGGTGGGCGTAGCGGCCCGCGGCGTTGGCCTGCCACACCTCCACGAGCTGGCCGCGCACCGGCCGCCCGCGGCGGTCCGTGACGCGTCCGCCGACGACGATGCGCTCGCCGATCGGCTCGCCCCGGTGCTGCCGCGTGAGGTCGTGGTCGAGGGGGCCGACGTCGGCCGTCCCGAAGACCGGGCCGGTCAGCTCGACCGTGCCGGGCGGGGGCGGCACGGGCACGGGCACCGCCGGGCGCGACGGGACGCGCAGGGCGGCGGCGCGCGCGGCGGCGGAGAACGTGCTGTCGTCGCCGGGGTGGTGGTCCTTGCGGCGTATCCGTTCCTGTGCGGGTTCAGTAAGGGCCATGGGAGCGATCTACCCCGTGCCGCCCGCCGTGATCCCGGCCTGCCTGCCCACAGGTCAGTTCAGCGGGGCGCCGGCATAGTTCTCGGCCAGTTCCGCCGCGGCCGCCGTGGGCCCGGTGAGCCGGCGCAGCCGCGTGAGCTGGATCGCGCGGTCGTACGCGTCGGCGCCGGGAGCGGTGTGCAGCAGCGTCGTCATCTCGTGCGAGAAGTGCTGGGCCTGCCACACCCGGCGCAGACAGTTGTCCGAATAGCGGTCGATGAGGTCGGTCGAGCCGCTGCGGTGCCAGTGGGTGAACGCCCGGGCCATGGTGACGACGTCCCCGAAGGCCAGGTTGAGGCCCTTGGCCGCGCTGGGCGGCACGATGTGCGCGGCGTCCCCGGCGAGCAGCAGCCGCCCGTGCCGCATGGGTTCGATGACCTGGCTGCGCAGGCCGCTCACGGACTTGGTGAGGACGGGGCCGCGCTGCAGCCGCCAGTCCCCGGCGGCCAGCCGGACGTCGAGCTCGTCCCAGATGCGCTCGTCCGGCCAGTCGCCGGGGGAGGTGCCGTTGGGCACCTGGAGGTAGAGCCGGGAGAGGGCGGGGGTGCGCATGCTGTGCAGCGCGAAGCCCCGCTCGTGCCCGGCGAGCAGCAGCTCGTCGCTGGAGGGCGCGACGTCGGCGAGGATGCCGAGCCAGGAGAAGGGGTACGTGCGCGCGTGCATCCGCACCGCGCCCGGGGGCAGGGCGCGCCGGGAAGCTCCGTACGAGCCGTCGCAGCCCGCCACGTACTCGCACTCCAGCGTCTGCTCCGTCCCGCCGCCGCGCGCGCCGCCGCCCTGCGCGTCCCGTCGCGCCCGGCGGTGCC
>NZ_JBPQTS010000187.1:0-12541 GCF_051386455.1 Streptomyces sp. URMC 124 | reverse complement strand
CGACCCGCCCACCCTTGCCCGATTTCGGGCAGGATTCTTGCGAATGTCGCCGGGAGCCCTCAGTATCGACGGGTGCTCGAACGCCGTATGAATCATGACGACCTGGTGGACCACCTGGTGCGCAGCACGCCGCTCCAGCGCGGCGAGGCCGCCCGGGTGGTCCTGGACGTCCTGGCGTACTTCGACGAGACGACCGAGGCCTTCGTCCGCCGCCGTCACCGCGAGCTGCAGTCCGGCGGACTGCGCAACGCGGAGATCTTCGAGCGGATCTCGGCCGAGCTGCCGCACCGGGCGGTGGCTCCACCGGAGCTCTCGCTGCGGCAGCTGCGCCGCATCGTCTACGGCTGAGGCAGCAGGGGCGGCGCCGCTACCGCCGCCCCCGCCGCCGGGCACCACTGATCGTTTCTCTGGGAGGGTCACCACTTATGTGCGGAATCGTCGGATATATCGGTAAGCGCGATGTTGCACCGCTGCTGCTGGAAGGTCTGCAGCGGCTGGAGTACCGCGGCTACGACTCCGCCGGCATCGCCCTGCACGGCAAGACCGGTGGCCTGAAGTCCGCCAAGGCCAAGGGCCGCGTGCGCGAGCTGGAGTCCCGCCTGCCCAAGCGCTTCGCGGGCACCGCCGGCATCGCCCACACCCGCTGGGCCACCCACGGCGCGCCGAACGACGTCAACGCCCACCCGCACCTGGACGCGGAGGAGAAGGTCGCCGTCGTCCACAACGGCATCATCGACAACGCCTCCGACCTGCGCGCCAAGCTCACGGCCGAGGGCTTCGTCTTCGTGTCCGAGACCGACACCGAGGTCCTCGCCCACCTCATCGCCCGCTCCGAGGCCGGCACGCTGGAGGAGAAGGTCCGCGAGGCCGTGGGGCACATCGAGGGCACGTACGGCATCGCCGTCCTGCACGCCGACTTCCCGGACCGCATCGTCGTCGCCCGCAACGGCTCCCCCGTGGTCCTCGGCATAGGCGAGAAGGAGATGTTCGTCTCCTCCGACGTCGCCGCCCTGGTCAGCCACACCCGCCAGGTCGTCACCCTGGACGACGGCGAGATGGCCACCCTGCGCGCCGACGACTACCGCACGTACACCACCGAGGGCTCCTCCACCTCGGCCCAGCCGACCACCGTGGAGTGGGAGGCCGAGTCGTACGACATGGGCGGCCACGACACGTACATGCACAAGGAGATCCACGAGCAGGCCGAGGCCGTGGACCGCGCGCTGCGCGGCCGGATCGACGACCGCTTCTCCACCGTGCACCTGGGCGGCCTGAACCTCGACGCCCGCGACGCCCGCGCCGTGCGCCGGGTGAAGATCCTCGGCTGCGGCACCTCGTACCACGCCGGTCAGATCGGCGCCCAGATGATCGAGGAGCTGGCCCGCATCCCCGCCGATGCCGAGCCCGCCTCCGAGTTCCGCTACCGCAACCCGGTCGTGGACCCCGACACCCTCTACATCGCCGTCTCCCAGTCCGGTGAGACCTACGACGTGCTCGCCGCCGTCCAGGAGCTCAAGCGCAAGGGCGCCCGCGTCCTCGGCCTGGTCAACGTGGTCGGCTCCGCGATCGCCCGCGAGACCGACGGCGGCATCTACGTGCACGCCGGCCCCGAGGTCTGCGTCGTCTCCACCAAGTGCTTCACCAACATGGTGGTCTCCTTCGGCCTGCTCGCCCTGCACCTGGGCCGCACCCGCGACCTGTCCGTCGCCGACGGCAAGCGGATCATCGAGGGCCTGCGCAAGCTGCCCGGCCAGATCGAGGAGATCCTGGCGAACGAGGAGCAGATCGAGAAGCTGGCCGCGGAGTACGCCGACGCCAAGTCGATGATGTTCATCGGCCGCGTCCGGGGCTACCCGGTGGCCCGCGAGGCCTCGCTGAAGCTCAAGGAGGTCTCGTACATCCACGCCGAGGCCTACCCCGCCTCCGAGCTCAAGCACGGCCCGCTGGCGCTCATCGAGCCGGCGATGCCGACGGTCGCGATCGTCCCCGACGACGAGCTGCTGGAGAAGAACCGCGCCGCGCTGGAGGAGATCAAGGCCCGCAGCGGCCGCATCCTCGCCGTCGCGCACCAGGAGCAGGAGAAGGCCGACCACACGATCGTCGTGCCGAAGAACGAGGACGAGCTGGACGCCATCCTCATGGGCATCCCGCTGCAGCTCTTCGCGTACTACACGGCGAAGGCCATGGGCCGCGACATCGACAAGCCGCGCAACCTGGCGAAGTCCGTCACCGTCGAGTAGTCACCGCCGGGCCCGCGACGGCGGGCCCCCGCAGCCCTCTCGTACCTGTCCGCACCTGTCCGCGACAGGTCCGAGAGAAACGGCCTTCCCGCACGTGCCACCACGCGCGCGGGAAGGCCGCTTTCCCATGCGCCGGCCATCGCCCTCGCGCCGGCGGGGATGCCGCCGCTTCCGGGAACCGTCACCTCCCGTACGGCAGCACGCCATCCGGGCGGTTCCTACCCGCGGGAGCGGCGCGATCCACCCCCTACGCGCGGGTAGATTCACGGGCCGTCAAGTCGGGGGCAGGAGTCATCACTCCTGCAGGGTGAGGAAGTCGGCTACGGAATGACGACGACGGGCCGCTGGGCCCGCCGGGCCAGCCGACCCGCCACCGAGCCGAAGATCCGGCCGACCAGGCCGTGCGTCGAACCGACGACGATCGCGTCGGCCGCGTACTCCCGGCCGACCTCCTCCAGTTCGTGACAGATGTCCCCGCCGCGCTCGACGAGGATCCACGGCACCTCCGACAGGTGGTCCGCACAGGCCAGTTCCAGGCCGAGGACCTCGGTGCGGTGGTCCGGCACGTCCACGAAGACGGGGGGCTCGCAGCCCGCCCAGACCGTCGTCGGCAGCCGGTTGGCGACGTGGACGATGATCAGCCCGGAGCCGGAGCGCCGGGCCATCCCGATTGCATACGCAAGCGCCCGCTCGCTGGACGTGGAGCCGTCGAAGCCCACCACGACGCCGTGCTGGAACGCCGGATCGCAGGAATGGCGTGTTTCTTCCGCCGCTTCGGGGTGCGCCGCGTGATCGGCGACCCGCTTGCGGTCCGCAGGTTCGGAGAATTCGTGACCGGCCATCGGTATCTCGGCGAAGGGTGTCCTCGGGCGGAGGGGAGATCGGCGGTTGCTCCCCCGGGGCGGATCTTGGAGGCAAAATCCGTCCGGGATTCATCTTTTCAATCACTTACCCACCAGGGTACGGCGACACTCGCCGCCTGCCCAGGGGCCGACCGGCGAGCCGGAGCTCCGGGGTCGCACGGGCGTGGCACGCGGTGCCCGCCCGGGCCGCCGGTGGGTGGGGTGGCGGGCGGGCGTTCCCCGGAGCATGCACGAGGGCGGCCCGTAGCGCAATGCCCCCGCCGCGCTCCGGGGGTACTCCCGATGCGCTCCGCGCAGTGACCGAGGGCCCCGGCCGGACGTTGTACCACCGCCAGCCCGCCGCCAGCAGGGAGCGCTCCGTGCCCGGAACCCGTGACCACGCCCGCGCCGACGCCCCGCCGCAGGACTCCCCCGATCCGGTGAGCGACGTGGTCCGCTGGGCCGCCTTCAGCTGCGTGCTCGTCCCGGTGACCCTGCTGATCTGCGGTCAGTCCTTCGGCGGCGCCGCGGGCACGGCGGCCGGGCTCGTCGCCGTCACGTGCGCGTGCCGCGCCGTGCTGCGCCAGTCGGAGCGCAGCGCCGCCCGGGCCCTTGCGGAACAGACGATTCCGCACCGCGGCCGGCACGGCCGGACGGGCGCGGGGGCGCACCGCGGCGGACGCCATCCCGGCGGCTCCGCGCCGGGAGAATGACACTTTCGCACACCCGGACCCACCACTTTTCAGCCAACTTCAGTCCGAACCCCATACCTTGGCTTGAGACGCCCCTAACAGCCGGTCGACCAGCAAGGAAAGGACCGCGGAGGGCGGTTGCACCCTACGGGGATTGGGCATGGGCGAGAGGCGTACTTTTCACCGAGGCCTGCAAGTGCAACGCTTCGTGATCGAACGCTTCGCGCCAAGTTGCCATGTCGACTTAGAGCCGAGTGGTGAACTGGTCACTGCGTCTCCATTCGACGCAGTAGATTCGATCTTGGCCATGACCGGCGGGGGAACCGTTCAGGACCGAGGGGAAACGTGCAGGACCGAGAGGACTCGACCGCCGAGGGGGGCTTAGCGCCATGAGCCAGGACTCCACGACCGTACCGGAGACCACGCGCAAGCTCTCCGGACGCCGCCGCCGGGAGATCGTCGCAGTGCTGCTATTCAGCGGCGGCCCCATCTTCGAAAGCTCCATTCCGCTCTCCGTGTTCGGCATCGACCGACAGGATGCCGGAGTCCCTCGCTACCGCTTGCTGGTGTGCGCGGGCGAGGATGTGCCATTGCGAACAACCGGCGGTCTTGAATTGACCGCACCGTACGGCCTGGAGGCGCTCTCCCGGGCCGGCACCGTCGTCGTACCGGCCTGGCGGTCGATCACCCAGCCGCCGCCCACCGCCGCGCTCGACGCACTGCGCCGTGCCCACGAGGAGGGCGCCCGCATCGTCGGGCTGTGCACCGGGGCCTTCGTACTGGCCGCGGCGGGCCTGCTCGACGGCAGCCCCGCGACCACCCACTGGATGTACGCGCCCACGCTCGCCAAGCGCTATCCGTCGGTCCACGTGGACCCGCGGGAGCTCTTCGTGGACGACGGCGACGTACTGACGTCCGCGGGCACCGCGGCGGGCATCGACCTGTGCCTGCACATCGTCCGCACCGACCACGGCGCCGACGCCGCGGGGGCCCTGGCCCGCCGGCTCGTCGTCCCGCCGCGCCGCAGCGGAGGACAGGAGCGCTACCTCGACAGGTCTTTACCCGAGGAGATCGGCGCCGACCCGCTCGCCGAGGTCGTCGCCTGGGCCCTGGAGCACCTCCACGAGCAGTTCGACGTGGAGACGCTCGCCGCCCGTGCCTACATGTCCCGCCGGACCTTCGACCGGCGGTTCCGCTCGCTCACCGGGAGCGCGCCCCTGCAGTGGCTGATCACTCAGCGGGTGCTCCAGGCGCAGCGGCTGCTGGAGACCTCCGACTACTCGGTGGACGAGGTCGCCGGCCGCTGCGGCTTCCGCTCGCCGGTGGCCCTGCGCGGCCACTTCCGCCGGCAGCTGGGGTCCTCCCCGGCCGCCTACCGGGCCGCGTACCGCGCGCGCCGTCCTCAGAACTCGGCCGACCGCCCCGAGCGGGCCGAGCGCGAGGGGCGTCCCGAGCGGGAGCGCCCGGACCGGTTCGACCGGCCGGAGCTGGGCGAGCAGCGGACCGGGGAGCCGTCGGTGATGGCGCTCCGGCGGGCGGCCATGGCTCCGGCGCACGCCGCGTCGGGGGCCGGGGGCGTGCTCGGCGGCCCACCGCCGCCGCACGGAGGGCACCAGGGCCACGGCCCGCACGGCGCCCACCCGGGCGGGCACGGCGGTGGATACGGGCTGGGCGGCGGCACGGAACCGGGCAAGCCGGAGTCCGACCTCTACACCCCACGCCTGCCCGGCCAGCGGGAACGCCCCGTAGGGTGAGGAGCATGAACGATCGCATGGTGTGGATCGACTGCGAGATGACCGGGCTCTCGCTGTCGGACGACGCGCTCATCGAGGTGGCCGCCCTGGTGACCGACTCGGAGCTGAACATCCTCGGCGACGGCGTGGACATCGTCGTCCGCCCGCCCGCCGAGGCCCTCGTCACCATGCCCGAGGTGGTGCGCCAGATGCACACGGCCTCCGGGCTGCTCGCGGAGCTGGACCGGGGCACCACCCTGGAGGACGCCGAGCAGCAGGTCCTCGCCTACGTCCGCGAGCACGTCCCGGAGCCGGGCAAGGCCCCGCTGTGCGGGAACTCGGTCGGCACCGACCGCGGTTTCCTCGCGCGGGACATGCCGGCCCTGGAGTCCCACCTGCACTACCGGATCGTCGACGTGTCGTCGGTGAAGGAGCTGGCCCGCCGCTGGTATCCGCGGGCCTACTTCTCCAGCCCGAAGAAGAGCGGCAACCACCGCGCCCTCGCCGACATCCGCGAGTCGATCGCCGAGCTCCGCTACTACCGCGAGGCGATCTTCGTGCCGCAGCCCGGCCCGGACTCCGACACGGCGAAGGCCATCGCGGCCAAGCACGTCCTCCCCGCCAAGGCGGTGTGACGCAGCTCGCTCCCGGCACGGCGGAAAGCCGGGAGCGAGCACCCCCGAAGACCCTGTAGACTTCTTCTCGGCCGGTGGGAAACACGCCGGACGACATGGTGGGTATAGCTCAGCTGGCAGAGCACCTGGTTGTGGTCCAGGATGTCGCGGGTTCAAGTCCCGTTACTCACCCTGACAGAGGGCCCCGGTTCGCGGAAGCGACCCGGGGCCCTTGTCGTATTCCGGTGCCGCATCCGGGGTGCGGACGGCGGGCCGCTTGGGCCGTCCGGGTCTCGTGCGGCGTGTCAGCCGAGGTTCTTCCGCTCCTCGGCGTGGCGCTCCAGGAACGCCGCCACCGGCGGCTCGCCGCCGTGGCGTCCGAGCAGCCGGGCCGTGGCGGCGAGCATCATCCGGATCCGGGCCGAGCGGACCTCGGCCAGCAGGTCCAGCGTGCGCTCCCCCGCGGCCGCCGCCGCCTCCGGCTCCCCGCCCCGGGCGAGATCGCCGGCGAGCTGCGCGGTGAAGAGAGCGATGTTGCGGGCGAAGTGGGGGTCCTGGAGGCCGACGGCGCGCCGCGCGTGCCCGGCCGCCCGCGCCCAGTCGCCGAGCGCGGAGCGGCACTGGGCCTCCAGCCCCTCCAGCTCCGCCTCCCCGAAGAAGCTCATCCACTCGGGGTCGGCGTCGCCCGGACCGCGGCCGAAGAGCGTCCGGGCCCGCAGCAGGGCGGCCTCGCAGGCGGCCCGGTCGCCGAGCCCGGCCCAGCCGCCG
This sequence comes from Streptomyces sp. URMC 124, assembly GCF_051386455.1. Lineage (NCBI taxonomy): Bacteria > Bacillati > Actinomycetota > Actinomycetes > Kitasatosporales > Streptomycetaceae > Streptomyces > Streptomyces sp. URMC 124. The sequence goes on along the minus strand of NZ_JBPQTS010000187.1, from coordinate 5,652 downwards.
GCCTCCCGCAGGGCCAGCAGGGACAGCAGCCGCGGGGAGGCCAGCCCCTTCGCGGCGCCCTGCGCGGCCTGGGCCGCGCGCACCGCCTCCCGGGGGCGGCCCGCGTCCCGCGCGAGGAAGGCGGCGTTGCAGAAGGCGTGGGCTTCCAGCGCCGCGTCCCCGGCCACCCGGGCCGTGGCGAGTGCCTCCGCGTAGTGGGAGCGGGCGTCGGCGAAGCGGCCGGAGTCGTGGGCCAGCCAGCCGACGGAGAGCGCGAGTTCGCCGGCGCCCGACTGCAGCCGGTCGGCGACGGACCGGCGGCGGGTGTCGGCGTCGAGGAGCTCGTAGGCGAGACGCAGCGGGCGCGTGGCCCGCCGGTAGAGGCCGTCGGCGCCGTGCCGGTCGTCCAGCAGCCGGATGCGGCGGACGGCCTGCTCGACGGCGGACGCCTCGGCCTCGCCGGCGCGGCGCGGGCCGCGCGGGGCGGACACGGCGGGCACGGCGGCGCCCAGGGAGGCCGCGGCCACGGCGGCCGCCGTGCCGCCGGTCATGAACGCACGGCGCAACACGTCGCTCTCCTTGGGCTGCTCGGTACGGTTCCCGCTGCGCTGCCCGGCGCGGCTCCCGGTGCGGGGGCCGTCCTCGCCGCCGCCGTCCCTTGCGCGCGCCCCTCGCCCGCGGACCACCTCGCGCGGGACGAAGCCCATGTCCTCCGGCTCGCGGCCGGGGAACATGTGCCGGAAGACCCGCTCGTAGGCGTAGTTGGGGCAGCGGATCTCCCCCGACTCGACCCGGCCGATGTAGCGCGCGTCGCACGAGACCTGCTCGCCGATCTCCCGGGCCGCGCGCCGCACGGCCGCCGCGAACTCGGCCGGCGAGCGCGCGCCCCGCAGCTGCCGGAAGGCGGCGTTCGGGCGGCTGCCGCCCTTGCCGTCCGGACCACCGGGGGCCGCCGGCGCGGCGGGCTCCGGGCAGGAGGACGGGGACGCGTGGGACGACGCCATGGCCGCACCCTTCTGGCGAGTGACTCCGCCGGCTGTGCTCGGCGGGAGAAGACCGTACCGGCATCCGGGGCCCCGCTCCCCCCGTTCGGCCCGGGATTCAGCCCCCCGTTTCCCTACAAACCGGATATCTCACCCGCGATCCGCCATGAACTGCCATCCTTTGTGACGGCATGTACCCGTTGCCGTTGACGCCCCTCGCGCGTTGAACCCTCCGAGCACGCTCGACGCGGAGCGTAGTGGCACGGCGGAGGAGGGGTTTCCCGTGGTGGAGGCCGGAGTGGACAGCAGCAGCTCGCGGACGACGGCCCTGCACCAGCCGCGTCAGGACCGCAGCCCTTCTCCCTGCGCGCCCCAGGCACCGGCCTTCGGCCCCGACGCCGGCCCGTGCGACCTCGTCACCGTCCCCGCCCGCCAGGGCCTGGAGGCGGTCGACATCCTCCGGCTGCGCGACGGCGTCGGCCCCGTGCTCCACGACGGCGAGTGCGACACCCTCGGCTTCCTGGTGCCCGCCGGCACCGCCGACGCCTGGGACGTCCCGGGCAGCGCCTGCACCCAGACCCACGGCCGGGGCCTGCGCGCCGTGCCCGACGAGCCCCTCACCGGCGCCGGCTGGCTCGTCGCCCCGGAGGCCGCCTTCTCCTCCGCCACGGACCCGGCGGTCCTGCGCGACGCCCTCGGCGAGGCCGCCCGGACGATCGCGGCGGTCGACCGCTGCCGCTAGGCCCGCCCTGCCCCTGGGCGATACTTGCCGGGTGGGCAAGGGCAAGAAGAAGCAAGGGCGCGGCCGCGCCGCCGAAGCGGTCACCGAGCAGGTCGCGGGCGGGCTCGCCGAGCTCGTGCCCGACCGGGACCGCCCCCGCGGCTTCACCCTCCTGATCGACGGCGCGCCCCAGTCCCACGTCGACCTCGACGACCCCGCCTACCTGGACTTCGCCTACCAGCGCAGGCTCGGCCACCTGGCCGACCTCGTGGCGCCGCCCGGCAAGCCCGTCCACGCCCTCCACCTGGGCGGCGGCGCCTTCACCCTCGCCCGGTACGTCGCCGCGACCCGGCCCCGCTCCACCCAGCAGATCGTGGAGATCGACGCCCCGCTCGTCCGGTTCGTACGGCGCGAGCTGCCGCTGGACGGCACCTGGCGGATCCGGGTGCGCAACGGCGACGCCCGCGAAGGGCTGGCCAAGGTGCCGGACGGCTGGGCCGACCTGATCATCGCCGACGTGTTCTCCGGCGCCCGCACGCCCGCCCACCTGACCAGCACCGAATTCGCCGGCGAGGTGCGGCGGGCCCTGCGGCCCGGCGGCTTCTACGCCGCGAACCTCGCGGACGGCCCGCCGCTCGCCTACGTGAAGGCGCAGGTCGCCACCGTCGGGACCGTCTTCCCCGAGCTCTGCCTCACCGCCGACCCGGCCGTGCTGCGCGGCCGCCGCTTCGGCAACGCCGTGCTGCTCGCCTCCGACCAGGCGCTGCCGATCGCCGAACTGACCCGCCGGGCCGCCTCCGACCCGCACCAGGGGCGCGTCGAACACGGCCGGGCGCTGGCGGACTTCACGGGCGGCGCGGCGCCCGTCACCGACGCGGCCGCCAAGCCGTCGCCGGAGCCGCCGCCGTCCGTCTTCGACTGACCGGCGACGCGGGGGCCCAGGGCCACGGCCCCGGACCTCACGACAGCCACCAGGCCCGCACGGGCCCGCCTCTCGACAGCCCGCTCACGGCCGCCACGCCACCCGGTGCTCCGACCAGTGGTCCCACGTCGCCATCATCGCTTCCCACCCGTCGGGGAACTTCACCGTCACCCCCAGTTGCACCGGCTCGGTCGACGGGTGCTCGTCCAGGAGGCGGTCCACGCCCGCGCGGCACACCACGATGCACGCGTGCCGGTGGCGGGAGGCGAGGACGCACAGGCGGCCGGTCTCCAGGTGGAAGGCCGTCGCGTCGGGGCGGCCCGACAGCGGGTGCAGCATGACCGTCACGTCGAACTCGCGGCCCTGCAGCCGGTTCGCCGTGTCCACCGTGACGCCCTGCACGCCCTGCCCGGCGAGCGCCGCCCGGACCGCCGCGGCCTGGTCGCGGTGGGCGGTGCCGACCGCGATCCGGGCGGCCGTGAGCGGCACCGGACCGGGCTCGGCCTCGCCGGCGGTCACGCCGCCGCGGTCGAGCAGCCGCCGGACCACGTGTGCCACCGCCGCCACGGCCTCCGGGTCGGTGCGCGGGGTGTGACGGGCCGGCAGCTCCAGCAGGCCCCACCCGGAGACGGCCGCCTCGTCCAGCACCCGGTCCGGGCCGGAGCCGTCCGACGCCACGCCGAACGTCAGCCGCCGGTCGCCGTGGTCCGTGCCGCTGCGGAAGGGCGTGTACGGATAGAAGGCGGCCGACACCAGGGGCGCGGCGGAGGCGGGCAGCCGCCAGGAGACCGGCAGCCGGTGCTGCGGCAGGCGGGGGTTGTGGGCGAGCAGCGTGCTCACGGCGCTCGCCGACGGGTCGTAGGACAACCCGGCCCACTGCGCGACGCCGTCGGCCCCCACCACGCTGAAGGGGTCCAGCTGCCCGGGGTCGCCCACGAACAGGGCCCGTTCGAAGAGCCCGGCCACGGCCAGCAGGGCGTCCGACCGCATCTGGTAGGCCTCGTCGACGATCGCGTGGCCCCAGGGCTCGGCGACCTTGGTGTGCGCCCACTTCGCGGCCGTGGACACCACGACCGGAAGCCCCGCCAGGTCGGCGGCCTTCGCGGACGTCACCACCGAGGGCAGGGCGTCCAGCGCCCGGTCGTACGAGCTCGCGTCGCTGCTGTGCAGGCGCCCGACCGGCAGCTCGGGGTCCTTCGCGGCCAGCCGCAGCACCAGGTCGTCCACCTGGGCGTTGGTCTGGGCGACGATCATCAGGGGGCGGCCCGCCGCGGCCAGCTCGCGCGCGGCGCGGACGACGAGCGTGGACTTGCCCGCGCCGGGCGGGGAGTCGACGACGACCCCGCGCTCCGGGCTGTGCAGCGTGTCGTGCAGGATCCGGCGCGTCACCGCCTCGGCGGCGGCGCCCGGGTCCTCGGCGCGGCCGCGCGGCGGCGGCACCGCGCCCTCCGTGGGCACTGCGAACGTCCTCACAGCAGGTCCTCCGAAGTCACCGGGTCGGGCAGCTCGGCCGCCGGCTCGCCGGGCGGGCCGCCGTGCGTCCAGGGCGTGCGGTCGGGGTCGGGCAGCTCGGGGCCGCCGCGCGGGGCGTGCTCGAAGAGCGTCCAGCAGATACGGTCGCCCTTCTCGGGGACCGAGCCGGGCTCGGGCGCCTTGCCGCGCCCCATGCCGCCGGTCAGACGCACCGTCAGCGCACCCGGCTCGCCGGGCACGTGGCCGGCGAACTCGGCGGGCTGCGACTTGCCGCCCGGCAGGGCGCGGTGGACCTTCACCCCGTCGGACAGGAACGGGCTGTCGTCCGTGCGCAGCGTGACCAGCGGCCTGGGCCGGGGCACCTTCGCCTCCGTGTACTCCATCACGACGTCGGTGACCTCCCCCGCGAACGCCTCGCCCGCCAGCCGCCGCTCGGCCATCACCAGCGGATCGTCCAGCGCCTCCTGGGCGTCCAGCTGGGCCTGGGCCGTCTCCCGCGCCGCGAGCTTGCGGGCGGCCGTCACCGCGTCGTCCTGCCGGGGCTGCGGGGGCTCGCCGGCCCGGACGCGGTCGCGGTGCGCGGTGTAGGACCACCGGTCGCGCTTCCAGCGCTCGCCGACCCGCTCCCCCTCGGGCAGGGCGCGCAGCAGGTCGACGCCGCGCCAGACCGCGTCCCAGGTGGGGCGCAGCTGGGACTCCAGCAGCGCGCGGAGCTCCTTCTCGGCGCCGGGCAGGCCCGCGTCGCACCGCGCGATCGCCGGGGCGAGGAGCTTGTTGTCGAAAGCGGGGTCGGTGGCCGGGCCCGCGGGCGGGTGGAGCAGCTGTCCCGCGGCGTCCCGCGCGAGCTCGGCGCGCAGCGCGGCCTCGGCGCCCGTCAGCCCGGCCGGGGGGTCGATCCAGGCGAGCAGGGCCCCCAGGTGCTGGTCTTCCAGGGTGCTCTGGCCCGTGGCCCAGTGGCGGGCGAGGAGCTGGGTGACCGGCAGGAGCAGCGACGAGCCGGGGACGCGGGCGCGCTCGCCGAAGTGCGTCAGCCAGCGGCCCAGCAGCGGGACGCGCGGCGGAGCGGGGTGGGGCGTCTGCGGATCCTGCTCGGCCGTGCGGCGGAAGCGCATGGAACGCCCCAGCAGCCGGACGTAGGCGACGCCCGCCGCGCTCGGCACGAGCAGCTGTGGCGCGCCCGCGCACAGCTCGACGTGGACCGTGACCTTCTTGCCGGTCTCCGGGTCGGTCTCCTTGCGCTCCTCCGTCGTGACGTCCTCGGCGAAGCCCTCGATGTACGGCAGCATCTCCTCGGCGAGCTCGGCGAGGAAGGCGGAGCGCAGGTCGCGGTCGCGCGGCTGCGGCACGGCCAGGAGGCGGGGGTGCTCGCGGTCGGTGCCGACGAGCGCGCCGAGCGGGGCGCCCGCCTCACCGGCGGTGGTCAGCGGGACGAACACCAGTGGCCGCTCCGCCAGGTGCCGGTGGCGCACCGTGGTGAGGGGCCGGGCGCGGCCGTCCCGCACGGCCTCCAGCCGGGCGAGCGTGGTGATCAGCGACATGCGGCCTCCGTTCCGGCGGGCGCGAGGGCGGGGGCG
>NZ_JBPQTS010000186.1:0-12942 GCF_051386455.1 Streptomyces sp. URMC 124 | reverse complement strand
CCCGTAAATATACGGCCCCGGACCCCCACCCCGGAGCCCCCGGACCCGGACCCGGCACCGGCACCGGCACCGGCACCGGCACCGGCGAACCGTCAGCCGCCCCGCCGGCTCAGCAGCCACGGTTCGACCATGCCCAGCCCGCGGACCGGCCGCTGCCACATCGGCTGCAGCGCAAACCGGTACCCCGCGGCCTCCTCACCCTCTCCCACCTCGGCCTCGGACTTCGGCGCGTCCCCGTTCCGGGTGAGCTCCTCCGCCAGCGCCTGGTCCACGAGCACCGCGTCCTTGGGCGCTATCGACGTCAGCCTCGACGCGAGGTTCACCGTCGTCCCGAAGACGTCGCCCATGCGCGTCGTCACCGTCCCGAACGCGATCCCGACCCGCAGCTCGGGCATCGTCTCGTCGTGCGTCATGGTCTCGATGAGCCGCAGCCCGATCTCGGCCGCGGTCCCGGCGTCGTCGGCCGAGTAGAGGACCTCGTCCCCCAGCGTCTTGATCAGCCGCCCCCCGTGCGCGGCGACGAGATCCGCCGCGGTCGTCTCGAAGGCCTCGACGAGCTCGCCGAGCTCTTCCTCCTCCAGACGCCGCGTCAGCCGCGTGAACCCGACGAGGTCGGCGAATCCGACGGCCAGCCGCCGGTCGACCATCTCCGCGTCGTCCTGGGCCTGGACGACCCGCCCGGTGGCGGCGGCCAGCTGCCGCCGCCACACGTAGATGAGGAACTCCTCCAGCTCGGGCAGGAGCAGCTCGACCAGCGGGTACGTGATCTCCGTCCGCGTCATGCCGGGTTCCTGCGGCTCGGTGAGCCCTTCCAGGAAGGAGTCGATCTGCCAGTCGGCCAGGCGCGCGGTGGTCTGCCCGGTGGACCGGGCGACCTGCACGGCCATGGGCTCGCTGAGCAGCCCGGCCTCCACGAGGCCGGCGAGCCGCCGCAGCGCCAGCACGTCGGCCTCGGTCAGGGCCTTGGCCTGCCCGATGTCGGCGAAGCCCATGGCGCGCCAGAAACGGGAGGCGAGGTCCATGGAGACGCCGGCGGCGCGGGCGGCCTGGAAGGGGGTGTAGCGGCGCTCGGCGCCGAGGATCAGCGCTTCGAGGCGAAGCGCGATGGGGTCGCCGCCCTCATCGGGCTCATCGCCGTACTCCTCTTCGACACCGTCGGCGGTCACCGCCCGCCCCCTGTCCGATCCGTGCGCACTGCCCTGCCGACCTGCCGACCACTGCTCGCTTAGGTTCTGGGCACAACGATACGACAGGTGTGCCGTAGCTCACTCTTCTGACGGCGCGGGCCGTACGTGAACGATGTCGCCGGCGCCCACCGGCCGCTGCACCCCCTCGCCCGTGGCGAGCACGAGCCGCCCGTCCCCGTCGACGGCGACGGCCTCGCCGACCAGCTCACGGCCGCCGGGAAGTTCGGCCCGCACGGTGCGCCCCAGCGTGGCGCACCCGGCCGCGTACGCCTCCTGCAGCCGGCTCTGCGCCGGATCGCCCGCCGCGTCGCGCCACCGGCCGTACCACTCCTCCAGCGAACGGAGTACGGCGCGCAGCAGCGGATCGCGGTCCAGTACCTGCGCTCCGGCCAGGGCGAGCGACCCCGCGGTCGGTACGGGCAGCTCGTCGGCCCGCAGGGAGACGTTCAGGCCGATGCCGATGACGACGGCGTCGCCGGTCCGCTCGGCGAGGATCCCGCCGGCCTTGCGCTCCTCACCCCCCACGTTCACCAGCAGGTCGTTGGGCCACTTCAGGGCCGTGTCCACGCCGGCCGCGCGGGACAGCGCGGCCGCCGTGGCGACGCCGGCGAGCAGCGGCAGCCATCCCCACCGCTCGGCGGGGACGCCGGGCCCGGGCCGCAGGAGGACGGAGAAGAAGAGGCCGGAACGCGGCGGCGCCGTCCACGTGCGGTCGAGCCGCCCGCGCCCGGCGGACTGCTCCTCCGCGACGAGGACCGCCCCCTCGGGCCCGCCGGCGGCGACGAGGTCGGTGTTCGTGGAGCCCGTCCGCGCCACGACGTCCACCGAGGTCCACAGCGCGCCGGGCCGCAGCAGCCCGCGCCGCAGGGCGGTGACGTTGAGCGGCGGCCGGTCGAGATCGGACCAGCGGCCGCCGGCGGGGGAAGGGGTCTCAGGAGGCGTCATAAGAGCCACCATAGGAGGGAAGTGGAGGCAAAACGGTGTGGCCAACGACGCACTGCCGCAGCGCACCCGCGCCGATACGCTACGGACCGGTAGCACCGGTTAGCCCACTCAACCCCATCCAGCCTCAGCCAGCCCCAGTCAGCCTCAGTGAGCGCAAGTCAGCCCACCTCTGGACGAGCAGGAGCCGCATCCCGATGTCCGAGCCGGAACACGACATCCACACCACCGCGGGGAAGCTCGCGGATCTGCAACGCCGGATCGAGGAGGCCACGCACGCCGGTTCCGCGCGTGCCGTGGAGAAGCAGCACGCGAAGGGCAAGCTGACCGCCCGCGAGCGCATCGAACTCCTCCTGGACGAGGGTTCCTTCGTGGAGCTGGACGAGTTCGCCCGGCACCGCTCGACGAACTTCGGCATCGAGAAGAACCGCCCCTACGGCGACGGCGTCGTCACCGGCTACGGCACGGTCGACGGCCGCACGGTCTGCGTCTACTCCCAGGACTTCACGGTCTTCGGCGGCTCGCTCGGCGAGGTCTACGGCGAGAAGATCGGCAAGGCCATGGACTTCGCGCTGAAGACCGGCTGCCCGATCGTCGGCATCAACGACGGCGGCGGGGCCCGCATCCAGGAGGGCGTGGTCGCCCTCGGCCTCTTCGGCGAGATCTTCCGCCGCAACGTGCACGCCTCGGGCGTCGTCCCGCAGATCTCCCTGATCGTCGGCCCGTGCGCGGGCGGCGCGGTCTACTCCCCGGCGATCACCGACTTCACGGTGATGGTCGACCAGACCTCGCACATGTTCATCACCGGCCCGGACGTCATCAAGACCGTCACCGGCGAGGACGTCGGCTTCGAGGAGCTCGGCGGCGCGCGCACCCACAACACCACCTCGGGCGTGGCGCACCACATGGCCGGGGACGAGAAGGACGCCATCGAGTACGTCAAGGCGATCCTGTCCTACCTCCCCTCGAACAACCTCTCCGAGCCGCCGGCCTTCCCCGAGGAGGCCGACCTGGAGGTCTCGGCCGCCGACAGCGAGCTCGACGCCCTCATCCCGGACTCGGCCAACCAGCCGTACGACATGCACACGGTCATCGAGCACGTGCTGGACGACGGCGAGTTCCTGGAGACCCAGGCCCTGTTCGCGCCGAACATCATCACGGGCTTCGGGCGCGTGGAGGGCCACCCCGTCGGCATCGTCGCCAACCAGCCCCTGCAGTTCGCCGGCTGCCTCGACATCAACGCCAGCGAGAAGGCCGCCCGCTTCGTGCGCACGTGCGACGCCTTCAACGTGCCGGTGCTGACCTTCGTGGACGTGCCGGGCTTCCTGCCGGGCACGGACCAGGAGTACAACGGCATCATCCGCCGCGGCGCCAAGCTGATCTACGCGTACGCCGAGGCGACCGTCCCGCTGATCACGGTGATCACGCGCAAGGCGTTCGGCGGCGCGTACGACGTCATGGGCTCCAAGCACCTCGGCGCCGACCTCAACCTGGCCTGGCCCACGGCGCAGATCGCCGTCATGGGCGCGCAGGGCGCGGTCAACATCCTGCACCGCCGCACGATCGCCGCCGCGGAGACTCCGCAGGAGCAGGAGGAGCTGCGGGCGAAGCTGATCGCGGACTACGAGGACGCGCTCCTCAACCCGTACGCGGCCGCCGAGCGCGGCTACGTCGACGCGGTGATCATGCCGCACGAGACGCGCAAGCACATCGTCCGCGGCCTGCGGGCGCTGCGCGACAAGCGCGAGGCGCTGCCGCCGAAGAAGCACGGCAACATCCCCCTCTAGGTTCTCCAGGAGGCCTTCGGTGATCAAGGTAGTCCGGGGCAACCCGACCCCCGAGGAGCTCGCCGCCGCCCTGGCGGTGGTCCAGGCCCGCGCGGCGGCGCGCAACGCCGCCGCGCCCGAGGCGGGCGAGACCCGCCCGGAGTGGTCGGCCCCGGCCCGCCGCCTGGCCGTGAGCCGCATGCGGGCGGCGGGCCCGCGGGCCTGGCGCACGACGTACTGGCCGGCGTAACGCGCAACGAGCACGGAGAGGGAGCGGGCCGCGGTCGCGGCCCGCTCCCCGCACGCGCACACTCGGTGGTATGGGCGGAAAGGAACCCCTCTCCCGCACACCGGACGCGCCCCTGCGGCACACCGCCCCCGGCCCGGAGCGCACCCGCGCCGCCCTCCCCCGCTCGCCCGGCGTTCCCCTGGACCATGCGACGCGGCAGGCCATGTCCGCCCGCTTCTCGTACGACTTCAGCCGCGTCCGCACGCACAGCGACGACCGGGCGGCCGACCTGGCCGCCGGCCTGCACGCCAGGGCGTACACGGTCGGCCACGACGTGGTCTTCGGCCGCGGCATGTACGCACCGCACACCGCACCCGGCCGGGCACTGCTCGCCCACGAGCTCGGACACGTCGTCCAGCAGTCGGCGGCGGGGGTGACCGCCGTCCAACGCAGCGACGTGGCGGCGCCCGCGCCGACCGCGGCGGCGCAGCCCGCGGACCCGGAGGAGGCACTGGGGCGGCGGCTGGTCAAGGAGTTCCCGAACGGGGTGGCGCTGGCGTTCTACGCGCCGATGCCGTTCGACAAGGAGGAAGCGCGTACTGCAGCTCGAACGTGGGCCAAGCGGGAGAACGCACTGGCGGTCACCGGCAAGAAGGTCACCGCCGCGACCGTCGCGTTCGGTGAGGCGATGGCGGACGAGGAGCACCCGCTGACCCCCACGGTGCAAGCGATCGGCTCCCTCCTGAACGCCGCTGTCGCCAAGGCCCCGCCGGACCCCGCCGTGCCGCCCGGGGTGGGCCCGGCCACGGTGCGCACCCTTGCGCTGTTCGCGCACGGCACTCCCAGGTTCTGCGGCGTCGGCGACATCACCCCCACCAATGCCGCGTCGGTCATCAAGGGGATCGCTCCCTCGCTCGCGCCCAACGTCACTGTCGTCTTCTTCACCTGCAACGCAGGCCGTGCTCCCGAGGAGAAGGAGGAATGGGAGAAACAGAGCATGCGACCGGGCGGGAAGGGCTCCCTGGCGTCCGTGACCCGCGACGCGCTCATCGCCGAAGGCAAGGGCGGCTCGGTGTGGGGGCACTCGATGGGTGGGCACGTCGCCGCCGGCAATCCCGCGCTGCGGGAATTCGGCACGGACACGGGCAAGGGCAGCGAGGGAGCGTCCTTCATCACGCGGTACGTCTTCACGGCGATGGACAAGACCAGCACGGTGAACGAGCTGCTCTCCGCGGTCTCCGCGCAGGGGTACGAGCTCGGCCCCGGCGCAACCGTCACCGCCGGTGCCGTGGCGGAGAGCCGGATGTACTACGGCTACGCCGAGGCGAGCGGGAAGCTGACCTACGACAAGAGCAAGCTCGCGGAGGCGGCCCCCACGCACCCCGTCGAGGTCGGCAAGATGATCAAGGACTACTGGACGACGACGTACTGGCCCGCCAACAAGGACAAGGCGACCGGCCGGCTGCTCGCGCTGCTGACCGCTTCCGGCCAGGCGACGAAGCGCAAGCAATAGTGCAACCCGGCGATTGAGTACGCGTACTCAGGCGCTCCGCGCTCCCCCGGCGGCACCATGGGGGCAATGCTGTGGTCGGACCCTTCGAACGAACCCCCCGAGGAGCTGCGCGAAGCGCAGGCGATGCTCCGCCGGGCCGGTCTCGTGCTCGCGATCGGCATGGTGATCGCCTTCGTCATCCTCGGCATGGGCTGAGCCACAGGGAACCCACAGTTACAGGCCCTCTGCAACCAAATCCTCCCCACCCGCATCATGGCTAGTGAAATGCCGCGAACCGGGGAGTGCGTCCCACCATGAACAAGCCCGTGCGCCACATATCCGTCTTCGTCGGAGTGCTGGTCCTGGCCCTGCTGCTGCAGGTGACCTGGCTCCAGTTCGTCCGCGGCGACGAGCTGTCCCATCACAAGGACAACAAGCGGGTGAAGATCGCCTCCTTCGCCCAGCCCCGCGGCAACATCATCGTCGGCGGCCAGCCGATCACCGGCTCCACCGAGACCACGGGCGACTACAAGTACAAGCGCACGTTCAAGGACGGCGAGATGTACGCCCCGGTCACCGGCTACTCCTCGCAGCTCTACGGCAGCAGCCAGCTCGAATTCGTCAACAACAAGCTGCTCAGCGGCACCGACGACAAGCTGTTCCTGCAGCGCACCACCGACATGCTCACCGGCAAGCAGCCCCACGGCGGCGACGTGGTGACGACCATCGACCCCAAGGCGCAGAAGGCCGCCTTCGAGGGCCTCGGCAAGTACAAGGGCGCGGTCGTCGCCCTCGACCCCCGCACGGGCAAGATCCTCGCCCTGGCCTCCACCCCCTCCTACGACCCCTCGGTCTTCTCGGGCAACACGCTCAAGGACCAGGAGGCGTACAAGAAGCTGGAGGCGGACAAGGACAAGCCGCTGGTCAACCGGGCGATCAAGGAGCGCTACCCCCCGGGCTCCACCTTCAAGATCCTCACCGCGGCCGCCGCCCTCGAACACGGCATCGTCACCGACATCAACGCCAAGGGCAGCGCCCCCGTCCCGTACCCGCTGCCGCTGAGCACCAGCAAGGTCCGCAACGACGTCCAGACCGAGGAGTGCGTCAACGGCTCGCTCAAGGCCGGCCTCCAGTGGTCCTGCAACAACGTCTTCCTCGACCTGGCCGACAAGCTGGGCAAGGACAAGATGCGCGAGACCGCCGAGAAGTTCGGCTTCAACAACAAGGAGATCTTCATCCCCAACGGCACCGTCGAGAGCATCTACCCCAAGAACCTCGACCGGCCGCAGACCGCCCTCACCGGCATGGGCCAGGGCAGCCTCGACAGCACCCCGCTGCAGATCGCGATGATGACCGCCGCCCTCGCCAACGACGGCAAGCTCATGAAGCCCTACCTCGTCGAAGAGCTGCGCGACCCCAACCTCAACACACTGGAAAAGCACAAGCCCGAGGTCATGTCCCAGGCCGTCTCCGCCGACACGGCGAAGAAGGTCCAGCAGATGATGGAGAACACCGCCCAGAACGGCACCGGCAAGAAGGCCCTCATCGACGGCGTCACCGTCGGTGCCAAGACCGGCACCGCCCAGCACGGCGTCAACAACGAGAAGCTCCCCTACGCCTGGTTCGTCTCCTACGCCAAGCAGGCCGACGGCTCCCCCGTCGCGGTCGCCGTCTTCATCGACCCCGAGGGCTCCGGCATCGACCGCGACGAGATCTCCGGCGGCGGCCTCGCGGGCCCCATCGCCAAGAAGGTCATGCAGGCCGTGATCAAGAAGTAGCGACCGGAACGGGGGCCGGAGGTTGTCTACGATGGCGGGCATGACCCCTCAGCGCCGCCTCGTCCTCGCCTCCCAGTCCCCCGCCCGCCTCGGCCTGCTCAAGGCCGCCGGGCTGCGGCCCGAGGTGATCGTCAGCGGTGTCGACGAGGACGCCCTCACCGCCCCGACCCCCGCCGAGCTGGCCCGCGTCCTCGCCGAGGCCAAGGCCGACGCGGTCGCCGCCCGCCCCGAGGCGGCCGGGGCACTGGTCATCGGCTGCGACTCCGTCCTGGAACTGGACGGACAGGCCCTGGGCAAGCCCGACGACGCCGAGGACGCCACCGCCCGCTGGAAGTCGATGCGCGGCCGGTCCGGGATCCTCCGGACCGGCCACTGCATCATCGACACGGCCACGGGCCGCCGGGTGTCGGCGACCGCCTCCACGACCGTGCGATTCGGAGAGCCCACCGACGCCGAGATCGCCGCCTACGTCGCGACCCGGGAGCCGCTGTACGTCGCGGGCGCCTTCACCCTCGACGGCCGCTCCGCCCCCTTCATCGAGGGCATCGACGGCGACCACGGCAACGTCATCGGCCTCTCCCTCCCCCTGCTCCGCAAGCTCCTCGCCGAGCTGGGGATGTCGATCACCGAACTCTGGTCCGACGCGATCGCCTAGAGCGGCAGCAGCCCGGTGACCGGCGCCAGGACACCGAGGACCGGGTCGAGGGCCTGAGTGGCCTGCCCCAGCTGGTTCAACTGGTTGAGCTGATCGAGCTTGCCGAGCTGGTTCGTGGCCCCGGGGTAGATGCTGGTCGGCGGCTGCTCCCCGGGAGCCGGCGCCATGACGTTTCCGGCGTTCGACACCGGCGGCTGCGGCATGGGGGCGGCCGAAGCGGCGGTGGCGGTCAGGGCGAAAGCGGCGCCGGTGAGAGCGGCGGCGGCAACAATGCGCTTCATCATGACCGCCCCAACGAGGTCACGGCCCCTCGGTCACCATTCCTTCCGCCACTCGGGGGGCGCACCCCAGAAATGCACGGGCCGTACTCAGCAGCAGAAGCGTGTGCACGAGCCGCCCGTCGGGAGTGGGCACGCAGTACCACGAGAGCGGCCACGTGCCGCCGTTGACCGCCGGAATCGGCACGTAGTCGGCTGCGCCGGCTTCCCCGGTGAGGCGCTCGGCGCCTTTCGGCCAGGCGCGGCGGGCGGTACTTCCGGGTTCGACCAGGAAGTACATCGCGCGGCGGCCGTTCGCTTCCGCGATGATCGGACCGGGGCGGCCACGGGTGAGCATGGTCAGGGCGTTGGCCAGACGGCGGCCGTCGTTGCCGTGGACACGGACGGCGTCGAAGTGGACGCCGGCCTTTCGGAGTTGGTGACCGGTGGCGGGGAGCCAGTCGATTTCGGCCAGCCGGGCTTGCTGATTCATGTGACGAGCATCACCGACGGCCGCTAGGTTTTCCATCACGGAGCGTGGACTGTTGTTAACCGTGCGCTGCAGTCGAACGTTCCTTGACGACAGTTGAGGCGAGTGGAAGCCGGGGGCCGGAAAATGGCGAGCCAGGAGAACAAGGACCGGGCGTCAACGGCGTCGCAACTCACGTCCGACATCGTGCGGTTGCTGCGCAAGCTTGCGGGCATGACGCAGGAAGAGCTGGCCCAGCAGATCGGCTACACCGGGTCGGCGGTCAGCGCCTTGGAGACGGGCGCGCAGCCCGCGAACGAGAAGATGCTGGATCGCCTGGAGGGAGCGATCGGCTGCGGGATGGGCATCTTCACGGCGGCGAAGAAGTACGTACGGCTGGACAAGTACCCGACCTATTTCAAAGACTTCGCCCGCTTGGAACAGGCGGCACTGACGCTCTGCACGTACGAGACGTTCTTGGTCGACGGCCTCTTTCAGACCGCAGAGTACGCACGCGCACTCATCGGTGGCGGCTACCCGCCCCTACCGGACCACCTGGTCGAGGAACTGGTCGAAGCCCGAATGGCACGCAAGGCGGTCTTTGACCGCGAGCCGACGGCGCTGATCGAGATGGTCCTGGAGGAGTCCGTGCTGCGCCGTCCGTTCGGCAGCTGGGACATCCTCCGTGGACAGCTGAGGCACCTCCTTGACGTCTCGGAGCGTCCCAACGTGAGCATCCAAGTGCTACCCATGGACCGCGGCCTGCGAGGTCGAAACGCTGGAGCTCGCGGCCCGATGAAACTAGTGCAGACTCCGGAGCATCGCATGATGGTCTATTTGGAAGTACAGGACACGAGCAACCTGATCAGCGAACCAGCTGACGTGACACAGCACTTCCACCGCTACACGAAGATCCGCGAGCAGGCCCTCGGCCGTGACGATTCAATGGCTCTCATCGAGCGAGTGATGGGAGAGCTGTGAACGCGCCCTTGAATTGGCGGAAGTCCACGTACAGCAGCGACGGCGGCGGCAACTGCCTAGAAGTGGCCCTCGGCTGGCATAAGTCCACTCACAGCAGCGACGCGGGCGGCAACTGCGTCGAAGTGGGCGCCGCCTGGCACAAGTCCAGCTACAGCGACCCCGGCGGCGGCGACTGCGTAGAAGTGGGCAGACGTCCCGACCGCTCACCCGTGCACATACGGGACTCCAAGAACCCCACCGGCCCCAGCCTGACCCTGAACCGTTCCGCCTGGGCAAGTTTCCTCGGACATGTCAAAGCGCATATTCCGGTGTAGGCCGGAAGCCATCCGGCGACGACTCCACCCCCGAGGAGCCAGCGACCCATGCCGAGGATCCTGATCACCACCGGTGACGCCGCCGAGGACCTGGAGGTCCTCTACCCCTACCAGCGCCTGCTGGAGGAGGGCTACGAGGTGGACATCGCCGCGCCCACCGTGAAGCAGCTCCAGTTCGTCGTGCACGACTTCGTCGCGAGCTTCGACACGTACACGGAGAAGCTCGGTCACAGCTGGCCCGCGGACGTCGCGCTGGCGAACGTGAATCCGTCGGACTACGCCGCGGTCGTCATCCCGGGCGGCCGCGCGCCGGAGTTCCTGCGGCTGGATCCGGACTTCCAGCGGATCATCAAGGCGTTCTTCGCGCAGAACAAGCCCATCGCGCACATCTGCCACGCCGTGATCGCCCTGACGCCGCTGGGCGTCCTCAAGGGCCGCCGCACCGCCGCCTGGCCGGCCTGTGCGCCGGACGTGCAGCTGGCGGGCGGGACGTTCGTGGACGCGGAGGCCGTGGTCGACGGGAACATGGTGTCGGCGCGGGCGTGGAACGACCAGCCCGCGTGGATGAGGGCGTTCGTGGAGCTGCTCCGCGAAAAGGCGCCGGTCAAGAGCTGACGGCGGCCTGTGCGAGGCTGGGAGGTCCGCCGTCACCGCCCCGCCCCGCGAAGGGAACCCGTACCGCATGTCCCAGTCCGTGGACCGCGCCCTCGACGTACTGGACGCCGTCGCCGCCGCACCGGGTCCGGTGACGGCGAAGGCGCTGGCCAGAAACCTCCGCTGCGGCCTGTCCACGGTGTACGAGATCCTCGGCACGCTCACCGCCCGCGGGCATCTGGTCCGTACCGCGGGCGGCTACACCCTCGGGTACCGCGTGCCCGTCCTGCACCAGGCGTTTCAGCGCCACATGCAGCTGGACGACGCCGTGCACGCCCTCCTCCTCGCGGCGCGGCGGCAGGCGGAGGCGGACACGTACTTCAGCACGTACCGCGACGGGGACATCGCCGTGCTCGCGGGGAACGCGGCCGACCCGGCGACGGGCGGTTTCGGCGTGGGCCGGGATCTCGACGGGCACGCGACCGCCCACGGCAAGGTGCTGCTCGCGACGCTGCCGCGGGCCGCGCGTATGCGCTACCTGACGGGGACGGGGATGCGGGCCATCACGCCGCAGACGATCACGTCGCCGGAGCGTCTGGACGCGGAGCTGCGGCGCGTGCGGCGGGAGGGAGTCGCCGTGGAGGTCGAGGAGTGCGCGCCGGGAGTGGCGTGCGTGGCGGTGCCCGTACCGGTCATACCGGGGAGCCGCGGCAGCAAGGCGGCGGCCGCCGTCTCCGCGGCCGTGCCGCTGGAGGACTTCCACCGCCGCAAGCGGCAGCTGACGGAGACGCTGCGCCACGTCGCGGCGGAGGCGGCGAAGTTGGCCGCGCGTCAGCGCGAGGGCGGGGCGGCGGCTTCCGCCGGCTGAGCCCAGCGCTCGGGGTCGTAGGCCATCAGGGTCCAGACGATCAGGGCGAGGACGGCCATGACGGCCGCGAACGCGCCCCAGCCGACGAGGCCGACGCAGATGGCGCCCAGCAGGCCGTGGACGACGCCGCAGGCGATGAGCAGGATCCTTCCCGCTGTCCGGGGCGGGCGGTCGCCCAGGGCGGCGCGGAGGGAAACGGCGGCGCACAGGAACAGGTAGAGGGCGAAGAGGCCGCCGGCGATCCAGGCGGCGAGGGCCATGAGGCCGGGGTCGCTGCCGGCGAGGGACATGTGCTGGCGGCGGACGACGACGCCGAGGATCCAGTTGATCAGGGCGATGCCGAGGCCCTCCAGGACGAGGGCGAGCGCGGCGAGGCCAGCGACCGGTCTGCGGAATCGGCTCATCGGCCACCCCCTCGCCCGCCCCTCCACGGGCGATTGCCGCGAGTTACTGCGGGTACGTACGTCTGGAAGGACGCTACCCACGGGTAGAACCATGAGCAAGGGGTCGGTACGAGGTCGCGCCCGGCATCCATGCGCGGATCCCCGCTCGGAGCCGTATCCGACCCCTTCGGGGCCCGAGCCCGGCCGAACGGCCCCCGGGCCGGTTCCCGCATCCGCAAACTTTGGGCCACCCGTTCGTAGGGACTCGACAAAGAAAGCTCTTACCCGCCCGGCGGCACGCATCGAGAGCTCCGCCACATGCAAGGGTCGACGGAGACCCTCGCACCCGGCGTACCGTGGGAGAACTGGGGACTTTGGCGCGCACACGGCCTCCGGTTCACGCTCCGTGTGGGCAAGCTCACCTCGGGAGTCGGCTCGGCACAGAGTGTCGCCAGTACCTAAACTCACCTTGTTTCAAGGAGGGAGCCATCGTGCGCAAGGTGCTCATCGCCAACCGTGGCGAAATCGCTGTCCGCGTTGCTCGCGCGTGCCGGGATGCCGGGATTGCCAGTGTGGCGGTCTACGCGGATCCGGACCGGGACGCGCTGCATGTCCGCGCTGCTGATGAGGCGTATGCGCTGGGCGGTGACACCCCGGCGACGAGCTACCTCGATGTGGCCAAGGTGCTTGCCGCGGCCGCCGAGTCGGGAGCGGATGCCATTCACCCGGGGTACGGGTTCCTTTCGGAGAACGCCGAGTTCGCTCAGGCGGTCCTGGATGCGGGGCTGACCTGGATCGGTCCGCCGCCGCAGGCGATCCGGGACCTGGGGGACAAGGTGGCGGCCCGTCACATCGCCCAGCGCGCCGGTGCGCCGCTGGTGGCCGGCACCCCCGACCCCGTTGCGGGGGCGGAAGAGGTCGTGGCGTTCGCCCGCGAGCACGGGCTGCCCATCGCGATCAAGGCCGCTTTCGGTGGCGGCGGGCGTGGCCTGAAGGTCGCCCGCACCCTCGAAGAGGTCCCCGAGCT
>NZ_JBPQTS010000185.1:0-13069 GCF_051386455.1 Streptomyces sp. URMC 124 | reverse complement strand
GGCCGGGAGCGATGCGTGTCGCTCCCGGCCCGCGGCCGTTGTGCAGGACCCCCGTCTCCGGTCAGCCCCCGTCGCCCAGCAGCGCCGCCAGCCCGTCCGCGAGCCCCCCGCGCCAGCACGCGTAGTCGTGGCCGCCGTTGAACTCGCCGTAGGCGACGTCGTAGCCCCGGGCCTCCAGCACGTTGCGCAGGTGGCGGTTCTGCGGCAGGAGCATCCACTCCTGCAGGCCCACCTCCACGCGGAGGCGGACGGGCAGCTTCTCGCTCACCGCGAACTGCCGGGTCAGCCACTCGCTGCCGACGTCGAACTCCGTCCCGTCCGGCCACCAGAAGGAGCCGGACTGGGTCAGGGCGTTGCCGAACCGCTCCGGCCGCCGGAACGCCGCGAACGCGGCCGTCAGCCCGCCCGCGCTCTGCCCCGCCACGACCGTGCGTGCCGCCTCGCCGGTGGTCCCGTGAGTCTGCGCGGCCCACGGCAGCAGGACGTCCGCCAGCCAGTCGACGAACGTCTCGCTGCAGCTGAGGTCCTCCATGCGGCGGGCGCGGCCCATGGTGTCCACCATCAGCGTGACCGCCGGCGGGACGCGGCCGTCCGCGTACAGGTTGTCCAGCGTGGTGCCGAAGTCCAGGACCGGCCCCCACATCTCGCCGTCCAGCAGCACGACAACGGGGTACGGGCCGGCGTCCGCCCGGTGCCCGGCGGGCAGGTGGACGTGCACGCGCCGCCCGTCGACCACGGCGTCGGCCCGCGTGCCGCGCGCCGTTCCGGGCCGGGGAGCGTACCACTCCTGGGCCGGCGCGTCCGGGAGGGCCATCACCGACGACGGGTTCCGCCCGTCGCGCGAGGGCAGCTGCGGGAGCGTGCTGAACGGGTCCGGCACGGCGGCGTCCAGGACGCGCAGCCACGCCGTACGGTCCGCGCGCAGCGTCTCCTCGCGCGGGCCGTGGGCCACGAAGAACTGGTACGAGGCCCGGTGGTCGGCCCGCAGCCGGTGGCTGATGGCCCACGCATCGGTGCCGTCCACCCGCTCCATGAGGTGCGGCGCGAGGTCGCCCGCGTGCCGGTCCTTGTCGGTGACGGTGTGCAGGAGGGCGAGCACGTCGGAGGCGGGGCGGGCGGGGTCGTCGCGCCACAGGAAGGTGACGAGCCGCCAGGCGGGGTCGCCCTCGGGGTCGGGTTCGACGAGGGGCGTGCCCTGGGTGGCGGCGTGCCGCCAGAAGGTGCCGACGGCGTCGGGTATGCCGTGACGCACGGCGGCGGCGAGCTCGCGGAGGGCAGGACTGCGCAGTTCCATGGGCTTCCTTGTCTCAGGCAGGTGAAACCAGGGGGCTGGGTGACGACTACACGCGCGTGGCGGCCGAGCGCCCCAGCAGCACCCACAGCAGGAACGGTCCGCCGAGAACGGTGCTGACGATGCCGACGGGGATCTCCACCCCGTCGAGCGCGACCCGCCCCACGGTGTCCGCCAGGACGACGAGCGTGGCGCCCACGAGCAGGGAGCCGACGACGGGGACCCGCAGCGGCCCGGCCAGCCGGCCCGCGATCACGGGTGAGGCGAGGGCGATGAAACCGACCGGCCCGCAGATCCCCACCGCCAGGCCCGCCAGGCCGACCGCGAGGAGCATGCACACCAGCCGCACCCGGCCGGGCGCGACGCCCAGCGAGGCGGCGGT
The DNA here is from genome assembly GCF_051386455.1 of Streptomyces sp. URMC 124. Classification (NCBI taxonomy): domain Bacteria; kingdom Bacillati; phylum Actinomycetota; class Actinomycetes; order Kitasatosporales; family Streptomycetaceae; genus Streptomyces; species Streptomyces sp. URMC 124. The sequence goes on along the minus strand of NZ_JBPQTS010000185.1, from coordinate 11,396 downwards.
GGAGTCGTCGAACCGCAGCGCGTTGAGGTGGCGGGCGACGGCCAGGGCGAGCGGCACCAGGACGGCCAGGCCGATGAGGACCGGCACGGCCACGGAGTAGCTGCGGCCGTTGAGGCTGCCGGAGGTCCACACGTACAGCGAGCTCGCCGAGTTCAGGGAGCGGCGCGAGAGGACGACCTGGGTGACCGCCGAGGCGAGCGCCGACATGGCGAGCCCCACGACGAGGACGCGGTAGCCGCGCTGCCCCAGGCCGCCGGAGACGGCGGTGACGACGAGCACGGCGACGAGCGCGCCGAGCGGGCCCGCCCACCACGCGCCGAACGTGCCGCTGAGGGTCGCCGAGAGCAGGACGGCGGCGGTGGCGCCGTCGTTGACGCCGAGGAGCTCGGGCGTGGCGAGGCGGTTGCGGGCGAGGGTCTGGGTGAGGCAGCCGGCGAGGCCGAGGGCGGCACCCGCGGCGAGCCCGGCCACGATCCGGCCGAGCCGGAACTTCTGCACGAGCAGGACGTCGAACCGGTCGCCCGACCCGAAGACGGCGCTGAACGTGCGGCTCAGGCTCATCTCGCTCTGCCCGGCGTACGCGGAGAGCACGACCGCGCCGACGAGCAGGGCGGTCAGGGCGAAGGCCGCGACGGCGGCCCGGCGCGGCACGAGCAGCGACAGCGAGCCGCTGCGGACGACGAGGGTGTCGGCGCCGCCGTGCACTCCCTCGTCGCGCGTGCCCTTGCGGGGGCGCGGCAGCCTGGCCGCGACGCCGCGCCCGCCCTTCGGGCTCTCCTCCGCGGCGGGGTCGGTCATGCCCATCGAGGCCATGCGCCGGGAGCGGACGATGGCGATGAGGACGGGGGCGCCGAAGAGGGCGATGATGACGGAGACGGGCGCCTCGAACGGCCGGGAGACCACGCGGGCCAGGACGTCGGAGCCGGTGAGCACGCCCGCGCCGATGAGGCCGGCGAGCACGATCTGGGCGGTCAGGCGCGGTCCGGTGACGGCCCGTGCGAGGAATCCGGCGAGCAGGCCGAGGAAGGAGATGGGGCCGACGAGCGCCACGGACGCCGCGGTGAGCAGGGTGACGGCGACGGCCACGACGACGCGGATGACGCCGGGCCGGTGGCCGAGCCCCTTGGCGAGGTCGTCGCCGAGGGCGAGCGCGGACAGCGGACGGGCGATCAGCAGCGCGACGACGAACCCGACGGCGAGCACGGGCACCAGGCTGCCGAGCTTCGTGAAGCCCTCGACGCCCGCGAGCGAGCCCAGGACCCAGAAGCGGAAGCGGTCGTAGGTCTCGGCGGAGTTCACGATGAGCACGCTGGTGATGCCGCCGAAGGTGGCTCCGAGCGCGGAGCCGGCGAGCACCAGCCGCATCGGGGAACCGCCGCCGCGGCGGCTCGCGATGAGCAGCACGAGCGCACTGGCCAGGACGGCGCCGCCGAAGGCCCACAGGAGGTAGCCGTAGCCGCTGCTCACGCCCAGGAAGGCGATGCCGACGACGACGCCGAGCGAGGCCCCGGCGTTCACGCCCAGCAGGCCCGTCTCGGCGAGGGGGTTGCGGGTGACGGCCTGCAGCAGGCATCCGGCGGTGCCGAGCGCGGCTCCGACGGCCAGCGCGGTGAGCGTCCGGGGCAGGCGCAGGTCGCCGACGACCAGCGAGAGCCGGGAGCTGTCGCGGGCCCCGTTCCGCCCGAGGACGTAGTCCAGCACGTCCCCGGCCCCGACCTCGCCCGCCCCGACGGACAGGGAGAGGGCGGACAGCACGAGGACCCCCACCACGAGGAGGGCCGAGGCGGTCAGGACGGCCCGGTTGCCGTGCACACGCCCCACCGGGGCCTGTTGGCCGGCGGGCTGCACCTCCGGGGGGCCCACTTGCGACACAGTCATAAGGTAAGGCTAGCCTAAGGAGTTTGTGTTTCCGCAGGCGAGGCGGTGTCCGCCGCCCCCGGCGACAGCGGAACGCCGCAGCGCAGGTTCCACCGGCCCCCGCGCCCCGACAACTCCGTCACCGACAGGGGCAGCACGTCCAGGCGCCAGAACGTCTGCGGCGGCAGGGCCAGGGCGTGGACCAGTGCCGCGCGGATCACCACCGGGGTGGTCACGGCCAGCACCCTGCCGTCCTCCAGGCCGTCCAGCCACGCCCCGGCCCGGGCGACGACGTCGAGGACCGACTCGCCGCCGTGCGGCGCCGCCCCGGGGTCCGTCAGCCAGGCGGCCAGGGCCTTCGGTTCGTCCGCACCGACCTCCGCGAGCAGCCGCCCGTGCCAGCGGCCCGCATCGAGGTCGCGCAGCGCCGGCTCGGGCCGGGCCGCGGTCAGGCCGAGGGCCTCCGCGCTCCCGGCGCAGCGGGCCGACGGCGCCGTCAGCACCCGCGCGGCGGCCGGCAGCGCACCGGCCGCCGCCCTCGTGCGGCGCGCCCCGGCCGCACCGAGCGGTCCGTCGTCGCCGAACCGGGCCTCGTGCGCAGGGGTGTCGGCGGCGGGTGAGATCAGCATCACACGGACGGTCACGGTGGTCCTCGTCCCCCTCTGTCAACGGGCGGCGTCTGCCGCGAATCAGCAGATCACGGGCGCGGCCGAAGCCGCGCGCCGGGGTGAGCATCCGCACGCCGTAGCGCAGGTCACGCGTGCGCGGTACGGTCGCGTGGCAATGACGACGGTGTGACGGAAGCCCGGTGAGATCCCGGCACGGTCGCGCCACTGTGTACCCGGCGGAGCCCCGCAGGGAAGTCAGACCCCGCACCGTCGTCCTAGGCCCCAATGATCGGGACGCGTGTTCCCCAGGAGGTTCTGTCATGGCCCAGTCCGCCGCCCCCGCCGCCGGTTCGTCCGCCATACCCGCGGTCGCCCCCATCTCGCTCAAGCAGATCGCCCCGTGGGCGCTCTTCGTCGGCATCCTGATGCTGGTCCTGCTCTACTTCGTCGGCGCCGAGCAGGGGGCCACGTCCCTCATCGCCGGCGAGAACGTGCACGAGTGGGTCCACGACGGGCGCCACCTGCTCGGCTTCCCCTGCCACTGACGACCCGCCAGGGGAACCACCGTGAACTCGATCTCCGTCAGAGCCCTGCTGGTCCGCGGCATGCTCGCGGGCCTCGCCGCCGGCGTCCTGGCCCTCGCCGTCGCCTACTTCCTCGGCGAGCCCCACGTGGACGCCGCCATCGCCTTCGAGGAGGCGCACAGCCCCCACGACCACGGTGAGGGCGGTGAGGACCCGGTCAGCCGCACCATGCAGTCCACGGCCGGGCTGGCCACCGGCATCCTCGTCTACGGCGTCGCGCTGGGCGGCATCGCCTCGCTGGTCTTCTGCGTCGCCCTGGGCCGCATCGGCCGCTTCGGCCCGCGGGCCACGGCCGCGCTGGTCTCGCTCGGCGCGCTCCTGGCCGTCTACGTGGTGCCGTTCCTGAAGTACCCGGCCAACCCGCCCTCCGTGGGCGACCCCGACTCCCTCGACAAGCGCACCGCGCTCTTCTTCCTGATGATCGCGCTCAGCATCCTGCTGGCGGTCGGCACGGTCATCCTCGGCAAGCGCCTCGCGCCCCGGCTGGGCAACTGGAACGCGACGGTCGCGGCGGGGGCGGCCTTCGTGGTCGCCGTCGGCCTGGCCTACGCCTTCCTGCCCTCGGTCAACGAACTGCCCGACGACTTCCCGGCGGGCCTGCTGTGGAAGTTCCGCCTGTCGGCCCTGGCGACCCAGCTCCTGCTGTGGACCGGCTTCGGCCTCGTCTTCGGCCACCTCGCCGAACGGCTCCTGACCCCGCGGGCCGGGGCGCCGGACGGCAAGGCGCGAACGGCGGCACCGGTGGGCTGAGGCCGCACCGGCGCCTTCGGCGCACCCTCGCAGAAGAGCCCGCCCGGGCCACCGGGGGGGCTCTTCCCCGTCCTGCCGCCGCCGCTCCCGTGGACTCCCGTGGCGGCGCCCCGCCCGCCCCGTCAGCCTCTTAAGTCCCGCTCACCCGTTAGGGGTTCGGATTTCTTCCCGCGCGCGGGCTGGTGCGACGATGCCGCTCGCCCGGACCCGACAGCCTAGGAATGGAGCCTTGATGCAGCGACGTGGGGGAGAGCAGGACCGCCGCCGGGGGGCGTGGGGAGCGCCACTGGCGGCAACGGTGACGGCGACGGCCGCGGCCCTGGCCGCAGGCCTGCCGGCACCGGCCGCGCACGCCGCGCCCGGCCCGTCGGTCGACGCGAAGGGCGCCTATCTGATGGACGCCGGCTCCGCGCGCCGGCTGTGGGCCAAGAACGCGACCGTCAAGCGGCCCATGGCCAGCACCACGAAGATCATGACCGCGGTGGTGGTGCTGGACACCCCGGGCGTGAACCTGGAGCGGCAGATCGAGATCAAGCAGTCCTACCGCGACTACGTCCAGCGCACCGGCGCGAGCACGGCGGACCTGCGCACCGGCGACAAGCTCACGGCGCGCCAGCTCCTCTACGCGCTGATGCTCCCCTCCGGCTGCGACGCCGCGTACGCCCTCGCCGACGCCTTCGGCACCGGGCCCGACGAGGCCGCGCGGACGAAGTCGTTCGTCGCCAAGATGAACGCCAAGGCCCGGCAGCTGAAGCTGCGCGACACCAACTACGACTCCTTCGACGGCATCTCCTCCGCGGGCAGGAACTACTCCACCCCCCGCGACCTGGCCGAGCTCTCCCGCTACGCCCTGCGCAGCGCCGGCTTCCGCACGGTCGTCTCCGCGCTGAACACCCAGCAGAAGGCGAAGAACGTCAACCGGCTCTACACCTGGTACAACACCAACAAGCTGCTCGGCTCGTACAGCGGGGTGACGGGCATCAAGACCGGGACCACCACGGCGTCGGGGCCCTGTCTGGTGTTCGCCGCCCGGCAGGGCGGGCGCAGCGTCGTCGGCGTCATCCTCAACGACCCCACGAAGCGCTACCCGGACGCCGCCGAGATGCTCGACTACGCCTTCAAGAAGCGCACGCCCCTGAAGCTGCGCCGGCTGCCCTCCGCGGCGCACGAGGACTGAACCTCCCCGCGCGCGTCCGCCGCGCCCGCCCGGCAGCCGAGCCCGGGCCCCCGTCGGGGGTCCGGGCTCGCGTTGTACCAACTCCCGGGAGACAGCGGTGATTTATACCTGAACGAGTGAACAGTCCGCGCTGAACTGTGGGTTGGTGAACTTTCCCGCGGGCCGGGGCGGCTAGAGTCCTCCTGTCCGGAAACGGGCACCGGAAGGCCGCGGAAACCCCGACGGCATCGGACGGCTCACGTCCGCCGGGGTCCCGTCCACACACCCCTCAGTCCGACTCCCCGGCACGTCGCCGCGTACCGCAGCCGCGGCGTGCTCCTCGGCCATGCCCTTGGCACGGATCGGTTCACCGACGCGTCTCGCCGCCAAGCACCAGCGCCCTCCTGCCCGCACCCGCCGGCCCGCCCCACCGTCCTCAGGAGGAACCATGTCCCGCCCTGCGTCCCCCGCGGCGGCACCCCCCACGTCCGTGACCGGCCCGCGAGCCTACCGCGTACCGGAGGCACGATGACGCCCTTCGCGCGGCGGCCGCCGCAGCCGATCCCCGTCTCGGAGAGCGAAGTCCTGCTGTTCGGCGGCGCCTTGCGGCACGACAAGGCCTTCGTCAACCACGAACGGCCCCTGCTGCGCCTTTCGTTCTGGTCGATGGCCCGCCGGCTTCCCGCCATGGTCGCCACCGTCACCCGGGCCGCCTGGCGCGAGGACCGTCCGGCGCTGCTCGTGCTCGTCGGCGCCGAACTGGGCCAGGGGCTGACGCGCGCCTTCGGGCTGGTCGCCGCCAACCGCGCGCTGACCGCCCTCTTCAGCGCGGGCCCCACGGCCGGGCGGCTGCGCGAGGCCCTGCCGTCGCTGCTGGCCGTCACCACGGTCGCCGCCGCCGCCGCGCTGCTCTCCGCGGTCTCCGTGGCGGCCGCGGGGCAGCTGGAGCCGAAGGTGGAGCGGGTGTGCACCGCGCGCTTCTACCGCGGCGCGGTCCGCGTGGAGCTCGCCGTGCTGGAGGACAAGGACTTCCACCGCCTGCTGGACGCCGGCCGGTTCGGCACCGACTCGGTCCGCCTGATGATCGGCTCGTCGGTCACCGTCGTCAACGCCGTCGTGGGGCTGGCCGCCTCCGCCGGGGTGCTCGCCCTGCTGCACCCGTCGCTGGTGCCCATGCTGCTGCTCGTGGCCGCCCCCAAGGGCTGGGGCGCGGTCGTCACCGCCAGGCGGCAGTACGCCTCGCGCCACGCCTGGATCGAGCACCGGCGCGCCATCTCCGTCATCACCTCCACGCTCACCGGCCACGACACCGCCGCCGAGATCCGGGTGCACGGCGCGGGCCGCATGCTCGTCGGCGCCTACGACGACATGGCCGCCACCGTGGAGAAGGAGCAGCAGCGCCTGGCCCGGGCCGAGGCGGTCACGCGCACCGCCGCGTCCGCGCTCTCGGGGACGGCCTCGCTGGTCGTCTACGGGGCGCTGTGGCTGCTGCTCGCCTCGGGCGGCATGCCGCTGGCGGTCGCCGGCACCGCGGTGATCGCCGTGCGCGCCGCCGGCGCGAGCCTCACCGCGCTGGTGACCCAGGTCAACCGGCTCTACGAGGAGGCCATGTACCTCAGCGACCTGGAGCGCGCCTGCGCGGAGGCCGAGCGGCACGCCATCCCCGAGGGCGGCACGCCGCTGGTGCCGGGCGTGAAGGAGATCCGGCTGGAGAAGGTCACCTTCGTCTATCCCGGCGCCCCGGCGCCCGCGCTCAGCGAGGTCAGCCTGACCGTCCCGCCGGGCAAGGTCGTCGCGCTGGTCGGTGCGAACGGCTCCGGCAAGACGACCCTGTCCAAGCTGGTCGCCGGGCTGTACCTGCCCACGTCCGGGGAGCTGTACTGGAACGGCGTCGAGATCCGCGACGCCGACCGCGACCTGCTCTTCGACCAGATCGCCGTGCTGTCCCAGGACTTCCCCCGCTGGCCCATGACGGCACGGGCCAACGTCCACATCGGCCGCCCGGGGATGCCGCCCGACCAGGAGCGGATCGAGCGCGCGGCCGCCGAGTCCGGCGCGGCCGGCGTCATCGACTCGCTGCCGCACCAGTGGGACAGCCTCGTGGTCAAGGGCTTCGAGCGCGGCACCCAGATCTCCGGCGGGCAGTGGCAGCGCCTGGGCAGCGCCCGCGCGCGCTACCGCCGCGCACCCCTGCTGATCGTCGACGAGCCGACGTCGGCCCTCGACCCCAAGGCGGAGGCGGAGGCGTTCCAGTCGCTGCGGTCGCTGACCGACGGCGGCACGACCGTCCTGCTGATCACCCACCGGCTCGCCGCGACCGCGACCGCCGACCTCATCTACGTCCTCGACCGGGGCCGGGTGGTGGGGGAGGGGACGCACGAGGAGCTGATGGCCGTCGACGGCGGCCTGTACCGGTCGATGTACGAGCTCCAGGCGGCCCAGTACGGCTTCGCCTCTTCCCCCGGCCCTGCCCTGCGCAAGAGTTCGCCGCATGCACAGCCCGCCCAGACCTGAGGACAAGGCGGTGCCCGCTCCGCCCGCGCCGCCGCCGGAGCCGCTGGGTCCGCTGGCGAGCACCTTGCGCGACGTGCTGGGGTGCCTGGGTGTGATCACGGCCGCGGTTCTCATCTCCCTCCTGTGCGTCCATCTCGGCCAGGCCTTTCCGGGGCTGGCCGCCAAGTGAGTAGAGGAACGCCGTAACCGCCCCCGGGGTTACGGGCCGGAGCCGTATCGAATTCCGGGCGCTTGTGGGGCTGACGATTTCGGTGTGATGGATCACGCCGCCTCCTGTGTTTAACGGGAGGCGGCTGCCGGGAAAAACGGGGTGAATTCGCGGTTCCGGGTGAGCGCCGGGCGCGGCCCATTTCACTGTATTGGGCAAGTGTCTACAGGCGCCGGGGGGTTGTGGCTTCCCACCCACCCCGGTCACCTGGGTCTCCGTTCGGACGGGAAAACCGGGGAACGGTTGTCCGACGCGGAGTCTGGCGGACTCGGGTGGCGCCTCCTACCATTCGAACGCTCCCCGTCCCCAGGGGTCGTTCGGACGCGGGGCATGGCATGTGCATGCCCTAGCGATCCGCGCTCTCATCCATTCCGGTCCGGCGTCCTCCGGGTCCCGGCCCGAAATGCAGCCGCTCATTCCGAGGACAACCGATTGGAGAGCCATGCCCGGCGCCCTTATCGCAGGAGCCGCGCTCGCGGCACTGTTCGCCTCGCCGTTATCCACGTACGACGCCTCGGTCATCGTCAATCCGCCACCGGACAAGATCGTGATCGAGATCGCCACGGTCAACGGCTCCGGCTGCCCGGCGGGTACGGCCGCGGTGGCCGTCGCGCCCGACAACACGGCCTTCACGGTCACCTACAGCGACTACCTCGCCCAGGTCGGCGTGGGGTCCAAGCCGACCGACTTCCGCAAGAACTGCCAGCTCAACCTGATCGTGCACGTGCCGCAGGGCTTCACCTACGCCATCGCCAGCGCGGACTACCGCGGTTACGCGAAGCTGGAGGCCGGTGCGACCGGCACCCAGAAGGCCTCGTACTACTTCCAGGGGTCCTCCACGACGACGCCGAGCTCCCACGTCTTCCGCGGCTCGTACGCGGACAACTGGCAGGCCACCGACCGCGTCGACGTGGCGGCGCTGGTCTGGGCCCCCTGCGGCGAGAAGCGCAACTTCAACATCAACACCGAGCTGAGGGTCAACGCGGGCAGCTCCGACCCGTCCAAGACCACCAGCTTCATGACCATGGACTCCACCGACGGTGACATCAACACCGTCTACCACCTGGCCTGGAAGGAGTGCCCGAGGAAGTAGCGGGCCCGTCCCCCACGAGGGTGCAGGGGCCGGCCGGCGGGGCCGCGGACCGCGCGTCACCGCCCGGCCGGTCCTCTGCTTCCGGCCCCGGCTCGCGGCGGGAATTTACGCCGTGCTCACCCGTCCCCACCTGCGGTGATCGCACTCCGGAGGGAAGCGGTGACCAACACGGTATAGACCTCTGGCGAAAAGCAGGCGACTGTGGGGGGAACCACACAGCGAAGACCCACGGCCCGCACAGCTTCCAGGACCGTTACGGCGACGGGGACGAGCTCTCGTCCGGCGCCCTTCGCGCTCACCGATTGCACTTGAAGCCACATGTTTGCAACCAGTCGCGACACCGCGAGTCCCTTGCATCCGGCTGACGCCGTCATCAGCGCCACCGACCCGGTCGCCCACTGGGCCACCTCCCCGCGGAAGCTCCCCGGTCCCTGGGGCCACCAGATCCCCCTGTGCATGCACGGGCCGCTCTCCCGGCGGCAGCCCCACGCCCTGCCCGCCGCCCACACCACGCACGCCGTCTCCCTCCCGGCGACGGAGCGCTCCGCCGCGGCCGCCCGCCGGTTCTGCCGGCAGCTGCTGTCGGCGTGGGGCCTGGACGAGCTGTCCGGCGACACCGCCCTCCTGCTCTCGGAGCTGGTCACCAACGCCGTCCTGCACGCCCCGGAGGCGCCCGAGGGCATCCGGCTCGCGCTGAGCCGGGGCCAGAGCCACCTCATCGCCCAGGTCACCGACGCGGGCGGGCACCTGCCGCGCTGCCGCGAGGCGGGGCCCGACAGCGAGAACGGGCGCGGGATGTGGCTCGTCGAGCAGATCGCCGCCCAGTGGGGCCATCACGCCTCCGGCAACGGCAAGACCGTCTGGTTCACCCTCCGCCTCCCCTAGCGCCCCCGGCCCTCGCGCATCGCCGCGCACCGCCACCGGTGCGGACCTGTGGCTCCGCAACCGGTCGCGCCCGGCTCCATGGGCTGCGCGTCCACCGGTTTCGGAGAGACCATGGAAGTCGTCGCGGCACACGGCGGCGCGAGGACGGGTGAGCCGGCCCGGCCGGCACGAGACCGCCGCGCCGGCCCCGGCGGGCGGAAGGAGGTCCCGATGGGCGCCACCGATGCATTCCGGGCCCGCCCCGTCCTGCCCGCCGGCCGCCCCTCCCTCGTCCCCGGCGGCCTGCTGGACGTGCTGGGCGTGGCCGCCGGAGTGCTGGACCGCGAGGGCCGGATCGTGCTGTGGAGCCCGCAGGCCGAGCAGCTCTTCGGCTGGAGCGCCGCCGAGGCCCTCGGGCAGTACGCCGCCCGGCTGCTGGTCGCCGAAGCGGACGTCGAGGCCGTGCTGGGGCTGTTCGCGCAGGTCATGCACGAGGGCGAGACGTTCGCCGTGGTCTTCCCCGCGCGGCACAAGGACGGCGGCACCCGGCTGGTGGAGTTCCGCAACGTGCGCCTGGAGGACCGGCACGGCGACTTCTACGCCCTGGGCATCGCCACGGACCGGGAGGTCCTGCGCGGGGTGGAGCGGGACCTGGCCCTGTCGCTGCGGCTGGTCGAGCAGTCCCCGATCGGCCTCGCCGTCTTCGACACCGAGCTGCGGTACGTCCTGGTCAACCCCGCCCTGGAGCGCATCCACGGCCGGCCCGCCGCGGCGTGCGTGGGCCGCACCGTCCGCGAGGCCCTGCCCCACGCGGACGCCGACGCGATCGAGGGCGCCATGCGCCGGGTCCTGGCGACCGGAACCCCGCTGCTGGACGAGCTGAGGGTCGGCCGGGCCGGTGGGTCCGCCACCGACGAGGAGGCCCAGCTCGTCTCCTACTACCGGCTGGAGGACCCGGGCGGCAGCGTCCTGGGCGTCGCCACGTCGGCCGTCGACGTCACCGACCGCCACCGGGCGAACAAGGAGGACCGCCGCCGCACCGAGCTGATCGCCGACGCCTCCGTGCTGATCGGCACCACGCTGGAGCTGGAGCAGACCGCGCGCGAGCTCGCCGAGGTCGTGGTGCCCGGGCTGGCCGACGTGGCGGCCGTCGACATCCTCGACACCGTCGTCGACGGCGACCGCGCCGCCGCCACGGACGGGCGGGCCGCCGTCTTCCGGGCGCTGGCCGTCGCCGCGGCGGGCGGGGCGGAGTCCTCGGCCGCCGCGGACGCCGTGCGGGCGGCCGACCCGCCCGGGCAGATCGCCAAGTACGACCCCGACCGGCTGGTCGCCCGCTGCGTGAGCACCGGCCGCCCGGTCAGGGTGCCGCACGTGCACGCCGAGGACCTGCCCGAGATCGCCCGCGACGACGAGGCCGCCCGGCTGCTCGCCCGCGCCGGCCTGCACTCCTACATGGCGGTGCCGCTCATCGCCCGCGGCGAGGTGCTCGGCGCCCTCGACCTCAAGCGCCTGACCGACCCGCGCCCCTTCGACGAGGCCGACGCCGCCCTCGCCGCCGAGCTCGCCGCCCGCGCCGCGGTCTCCATCGACAACGCCCGCTGGTACCAGCGCGAGCGGGCCACCGCCCTCACGCTGCAGCGCTCCCTGCTGCCCCAGCGGCCCCAGGACCCCGCGGGCCTGGAGATCGCCTACCGCTACCAGCCCGCCGGCACCGCCAGCAGGGTCGGCGGCGACTGGTTCGACGTCATCCCGCAGGACG
>NZ_JBPQTS010000184.1:0-13164 GCF_051386455.1 Streptomyces sp. URMC 124 | reverse complement strand
GCGCGCAGCCGCGCACCCCGCCCGGCAGCGGCGTGCAGCCCGGCCCGCACGCACTCGCCGCCGCCCGCGCGGCCCGGCGCGGACACCGCCGAGGTGGCGCGGGACTGGGACGTCCCCAGCCTCGACTCGCTCCGGAAGGGCCCGCAGTCATGAAGCGCCAGATCTTCACCGCCGAGCACGAAGCCTTCCGCGAGACGGTACGCACCTTCCTCACCAAGGAGGTCGCCCCGCACTACGAGCAGTGGGAGCGCGACGGCATCGTCTCGCGCGAGGCCTGGCGGGCGGCCGGACGCCAGGGCCTGCTCGGGCTCGCCGTCCCCGAGGAGTACGGCGGCGGGGGCACCGGCGACTTCCGCTACAGCGCCGTGCTCACCGAGGAGTTCACCCGCGCGGGAGCCGCCGGCCTCGCGATCGGGCTGCACAACGACATCGTCGGACCGTATCTGACGGGCCTCGCCACCGAGGAGCAGAAGCGGCGCTGGCTGCCCGGCTTCTGCACCGGCGAGATCATCACCGCCGTCGCGATGACGGAGCCGGGCGCCGGCTCCGACCTGCAGGGCATCCGCACCGCCGCCGAGGACCGCGGCGACCACTGGCTGCTCAACGGCTCCAAGACCTTCATCTCCAACGGCATCCTCGCCGACCTCGTGGTCGTCGTCGCGCGCACGACGCCCGAGGGCGGGGCCAAGGGCCTGAGCCTGCTCGTCGTCGAGCGCGGCATGGCCGGCTTCGAGCGCGGCCGCAACCTCGACAAGATCGGCCAGAAGGCGCAGGACACCGCCGAGCTGTTCTTCCACGACGTGCGTGTGCCCAAGGAGAACCTGCTGGGCGAGCTCAACGGCGGCTTCGTCCACCTGATGACCAACCTCGCCCAGGAGCGGATGAACATCGCCGTCGCCGGGATCGCCGCCGCCGAGCACCTGCTGGAGCTCACCACGGGCTACGTCAAGGAGCGCGAGGCCTTCGGCCGCCCGCTCGCCAAGCTGCAGCACGTCCGCTTCGAGATCGCCGAGATGGCCACCGAGTGCGCCGTCACCCGCACCTTCCTGGACCGCTGCATCGCCGAGCACTCCGCGGGCGCGCTCGACGCCGTGCACGCCTCCATGGCCAAGTGGTGGGCGACCGAGCTGCAAAAGCGCGTCGCCGACCGCTGCCTGCAACTGCACGGCGGGTACGGATACATGACGGAGTACCGGGTCGCCAAGGCCTTCACCGACGGCCGGATCCAGACGATCTACGGCGGCACCACCGAGATCATGAAGGAGATCATCGGCCGCTCCCTGCTCTCCTGATCCGCCAAAGTCCCGGCGGCGATCCACCGACCAGCGTCCCCCGCCCCCGCCCCGAAAGGCCCACGACCTTGAGCAGCACCGAAGCGTACGTCTACGACGCGATCCGCACCCCGCGCGGCCGCGGCAAGGCAAACGGCGCCCTGCACGGCACCAAGCCCGTCGACCTCGTCGTCGGCCTGATCCACGAGCTGCGCCGCCGCCTGCCCGGCCTGGACCCGGCCGCCATCGACGACATCGTGCTCGGCGTCGTGAGCCCCCTGGGCGACCAGGGCTCCGACATCGCCCGGATCGCGGCCGTCGCCGCCGGACTGCCCGACACCGTCGCCGGCGTCCAGGAGAACCGCTTCTGTGCCTCGGGCCTGGAGGCCGTCAACCTCGCCGCGGCCAAGGTCCGCTCCGGCTGGGAGGACCTCGTCCTCGCGGGCGGCGTGGAGTCGATGTCGCGGGTGCCGATGGGCTCCGACGGCGGCGCCTGGTTCAACGACCCCATGACCAACCTCGACGTCAACTTCGTGCCCCAGGGCATCGGCGCCGACCTGATCGCGACCCTCGGCGGCTTCACCCGGCAGGACGTGGACGCCTTCGCCGCCCGCTCGCAGGAGAACGCCGCCGCCGCGTGGAAGGACGGCCGCTTCGAGCGCTCCGTGATCCCCGTGCGCGACCGCAACGGCCTCGTCGTCCTCGACCGGGACGAGCACCCCCGCCCCGGCACCACCGTCGAGACCCTCGCCCGGCTCAAGCCCTCCTTCGCCACGATCGGCGAAGCGGGCGGCTTCGACGCCGTCGCCCTGCAGCAGTACCACTGGGTCGAGAAGATCGACCACGTCCACCACGCGGGCAACTCCTCCGGCATCGTCGACGGCGCCTCCCTCGTCGCGATCGGCAACCGCGAGACCGGCGAGCGCTACGGCCTCGCGCCCCGGGCCCGCATCGTCTCCGCCGCCGTCTCGGGCTCCGACCCCACCATCATGCTCACCGGCCCCGCCCCCGCCTCCCGCAAGGCGCTCGCCAAGGCCGGCCTGACCATCGACGACATCGACCTGATCGAGGTCAACGAGGCCTTCTCGGCCGTGGTGCTGCACTTCGCCCGCGAGATGGGCATCGGCCTCGACAAGATCAACGTCAATGGCGGCGCCATCGCCCTCGGCCACCCGCTCGGCGCCACCGGCGCCATGCTGCTGGGCACCGTCATCGACGAACTCGAACGCCAGGACAAGCAGTACGGCCTGGTCACCCTGTGCGTGGGCGGCGGCATGGGCGTCGCCACCGTCGTCGAGCGCGTGTAGTCCCCGGCGGCCCGTCACCCCGGGCCCGCACCGCCCCTTCCCCCCCCCGTCCGGCGACCGAGGACGAACCCGCAATGGAGAGCATCGAGATGAGCGAGCGCAACACCATCCGCTGGGAGCGGAGCGACGACGGCATCGTCACCCTCGTCCTGGACGACCCCGACCAGTCGGCCAACACCATGAACACCGCCTTCAAGGCGTCCCTCACGGCGGTCGCCGACCGCCTGGAGGCGGAGTTCCGGGCGGAACCGGCATCGGTGCGCGGCGTCGTCCTCACCTCCGCGAAGAAGACCTTCTTCGCCGGCGGCGACCTGCGCGAGCTGATCGCCGCGACCCCCGCCGACGCCGCACGCGTCCTCGACGGGAGCATGACGATCAAGCGCGACCTGCGCCGGATCGAGACCCTCGGCGTGCCCGTCGTCGCCGCCGTCAACGGCGCGGCCCTCGGCGGCGGTTACGAGATCGCGCTCGCCTGTCACCACCGCATCGCCCTCGACGCCCCCGGCTCGAAGATCGGCCTCCCGGAGGTCACCCTCGGCCTCCTCCCCGGAGGCGGCGGCGTCACCCGCACCGTACGCCTCCTCGGCATCACCGACGCACTGCTGAAGGTGCTGCTGCAGGGCACCCAGTACACCCCGCGCCGCGCCCTGGAGGCCGGTCTCGTCCACGAGCTGGCGGCCGACGCCGACGAGATGCTCGCCAAGGCCCGCGCGTTCATCGACGCCAACCCCGCCGCCCAGCAGCCCTGGGACGCCGAGGGCTACCGGATCCCCGGCGGCACCCCGGCCAGCCCGCGCTTCGCCGCGAACCTCCCGGCCTTCCCCGCCAACCTCAGGAAGCAGCTCGGCGGCGCCCCCTACCCGGCCCCGCGCAACATCCTCGCGGCCGCCGTCGAGGGCTCCCAGGTCGACTTCGAGACCGCGCAGCTCATCGAGGCGCGCTACTTCACCGAGCTGGTGACCGGCCAGACGTCGAAGAACATGATCCAGGCGTTCTTCTTCGACCTCCAGGCCGTCAACTCCGGCGCCAGCCGCCCGCGGGACATCGCCCCCCGCCAGGTGCGCAAGGTCGCCGTCCTCGGCGCCGGCATGATGGGCGCCGGCATCGCCTACGCCTGCGCCAAGGCGGGCATCGAGGTCGTCCTGAAGGACGTCTCCGACGAGGCCGCCCGCAAGGGCAAGGCCTACTCCGAGGGCCTGCTGGCCAAGGCGCTCGCCCGGGGCCGCACCACCGAGGCCGGCCGGGAGGAGCTGCTCGCCCGGATCACCCCCACCGCCGACGTGGCGGACCTCGCCGGCTGCGACGCCGTCATCGAGGCGGTCTTCGAGGACCCGGCCCTCAAGCACAAGGTCTTCCAGGAGATCCAGCACGTCGTCGCGCCGGACGCCCTGCTGTGCTCCAACACCTCCACCCTGCCCATCACCCTCCTCGCCGAGGGCGTCGAGCGGCCCGTGGACTTCGTCGGCCTGCACTTCTTCTCGCCCGTCGACAAGATGCCGCTCGTGGAGATCATCAAGGGTGAGCGCACCGGCGACGAGGCGCTGGCCCGCGCGTTCGACCTGGTCCGGCAGATCCGCAAGACGCCCATCGTGGTCAACGACTCGCGCGGCTTCTTCACCTCGCGCGTCATCGGCCGCTTCATCAACGAGGGCGTGGCGATGATCGGCGAGGGCGTCGACCCGGCCTCGGTCGAGCAGGCCGCCGCGCAGGCCGGCTACCCCGCCAAGGTCCTCTCCCTGATGGACGAGCTGACCCTCACCCTGCCCCGGAAGATCCGCGAGGAGGCCCGGCGGGCGGCCGAGGCGGCCGGCGAGACCTGGACGCCGCACCCGGCGGACGCGGTCCTGGACCGCATGGTCGAGGAGTTCGGACGCACCGGCCGCAGCGGCGGCGCAGGCTTCTACGAGTACGCTGACGGCAAGCGCGCGGGGCTGTGGCCGGGGCTGCGCGAGCACTTCGCGAAGAAGGACGCGGACGTCCCCTTCGCGGACATGAAGGAGCGCATGCTGTTCTCCGAGGCGCTGGACACCGTCCGCTGCCTGGAGGAAGGCGTCCTGACCTCCGTCGCCGACGCCAACATCGGCTCGATCCTCGGCATCGGCTTCCCCGGCTGGACGGGCGGGGCGCTGCAGTACATCAACGGCTACGAGGGCGGCCTGCCGGGCTTCGTGACCCGCGCGCGGGAGCTGGCGGCGGCGTACGGCGAGCGGTTCGAGCCGTCGGCTCTGCTGGTGGAGAAGGCGGAGGCGGGAGGCCGCTTCTAGCGGCGGCGACAGACCGAACGGCGAGGTTCAGGCGCCGCGCGCAGCGTCCTCGTACGCTGCGCGCAGCTCCTCGTTCAGCGAGCGCTGGAACGCCGTCACCAGCGCCTGGACGACGAGCGGCTGCATGTGGGCGGACAGCGACTTCATCGCCGCGACGTCCGGCGTCTGCGCCTCCACCTCGTCGCGGAAGAGCCGTGAAAGCTCCCGCGCGGTGGCGCGGGCGTGCTCCACGAGCACCGTGCGGGCGGCCAGGATGGTCTCCGGCGCGATCGGCACGTCCAGCAGCCGGACGCCCAGGTGCAGCAGACCCGGGTCGACGAGGTACGAGCCGGCGGTCCCGCCCCGCTGGAGGGCGTTCAGCGCGGCGAGCCGGTCGACGTCCTCCTCGGTCAGGGGCCGGCCCGCCCGCCGCTCCAGCTCCTCCCGGGTGGTCTCCTCGGCCCCGTCGGGCGTCCAGGAGGCCACGAGGGCGCGGTGGATGGCCAGGTCCTGGGGGCTGAGGCCGTCGGGGAGCCGGTTCAGATAGCGCTCGATGGCGGCGAGGGTGAGGCCCTGGTGCTGGAGTTCTTCGATGAGGGCGAGGCGCGCGAGGTGGCCGGGCCCGTAGCGCCCGACGCGGCGCGGGCCGATCTCGGGCGGGGGCAGCAGCCCCCGGGTGCCGTAGAAGCGGACGGTGCGGACGGTCACCCCGGCCCGGGCGGCCAGTTCGTCCACCGTCAGGGTCGCTTCCCCGGTCTCCGTCTCCTCGGCCATGGGCGGCACCTCGCTCTCTGTTCCGCACCCGTCGGTGTCGAACAGTATTGCTGTGCCACCAGTGCTGTGAAACCGGAAGACGCCCCCCCCCCGCCTCACGGGCGCGGGGCGGGCGGGTGCGGTCAGTGCCGGTGGGCGCGCTCCGCGTCCTGGATCTTCTTCCAGGACTTGGGCGCGGTGACGCCGGCCTTCAGCGACTTCTTCGCCCCGGCGGGAGCGGTGCCGGCCGGAGCCGGCAGCGTGCCCGGCTTCGACGGCTGGAACAGCCAGGTGTCGAAGAGCGGGGCGAGCTTCTTGCCGGAGACCTTCTCGGCGAACTTCACGAAGTCCTGCACCGAGGCGTTGCCGTAGCGGTTCTCGGTCGTCCACTGCTTGAGGACGGCGAAGAACGCCTTGTCGCCGACGGTGTTGCGCAGCGCCTGCAGGGCGACGGCGCCGCGGTTGTAGACGGCGCGGTCGAACTGGCGGTTCGCACCGGGGTCACCCGGCTTGACCTTCCAGAAGTCGTTGTCGGCCGGGACGCTGTCGTAGACGTACTGGGCGAGCTCCTGGGCGGTGCCCTCGCCCTCCTTCTCCGACCACAGCCACTGGGCGTAGGTGGCGAAGCCCTCGTTCACCCAGATGTCGCGCCAGTCCTTGACGGAGACGCTGTCACCGAACCACTGGTGGGCGAGCTCGTGCACCACCAGCGACTGGTTGGCGCCGCTCGAGAAGGACGACGGGCTGTAGAACGGCCGGGTCTGGGTCTCCAGCGCGTAGGACGACTTCACGTTCGGCACGTAGCCGCCGACGGCGTTGAAGGGGTACGGGCCGAAGACCGTGCTCGCCCAGTCGATGATCTCGGCGCTGCGCTCGATGCTCGCCTTGGCCGAGGGGAGGTTGTCGCCCAGGTCCTTGCTGTAGGCGTTGACGACCGGCAGGCCGCTCTCCGTCGTGCCGGTGGTGATGTCGAACTTGCCGACGGCCAGCGTCGTCAGGTAACTCGCCTGGGGCTTGGTGGAGCGCCAGTTGTAGCGCGTCCAGCCGAGCTTGGAGGACTGGGAGGCGAGCACGCCGTTGCTGATGGCCTGGACGTCGTCCGGCACGGAGACCGACACGTCGTAGGTGGCCTTGTCGGTGGGGTGGTCGTTGCTCGGGAACCACCAGGCCGCCGACTGCGGCTCCTGGGCCACGACCGCGCCGTCGGGGGTGCGCTTCCAGGCGGTGTAGCCGTCGATCTTCACGGTGGAGGGGGTGCCGCTGTAGCGCACGACGACGCTGACGGGCTTGCCCTGCTCCAGCGGGGCGGCCGGGGTGATCTCCAGCTCGTGGGCGCCCGACGGCTTGTGCGCGGCCTTCCTGCCGTTCACCAGGACCTCGCTCACGTCGAGCGTGAAGTCGAGGTTGAAGCGGGAGAGGGCCTGGGTGGGGGTGGCGAGCAGCGTCGCCGTGCCCTCCAGCCGGTCCGTCTTCGGCTGGTACTTCAGCCGCAGGTCGTAGTGGGAGACGTCGTACCCGCCGTTGCCGTCTTCCGGGTAGTACGAGTCTCCGGCGCCCGGGGCGCCGGGTGTGGCGTCCGCCGCCGACGCCGGGACCGCGAGCAGCAGGAAGGCGGCAGCGGCCGTGCTCGGAACGATGAGTCTGTGACGACGCACGAGTCACTCCAACTCGTAGAGGAGAACGATCACTCGGAAGCCTATGTACTCACCACGGAGGGGTGCGTGTCCATGGGGCCTCCCGACATGTGATCGACATGCGCGCGTCATGCGGAGGGACGGCCGTCAACTCCTGAAGCTGCCGTGACCCCTTCTGTTCCGCACCCCGGCGGCGTTACCGTCCGCCCGTGATCAGACGCACGCGGGACGCCCGCAGACCCTGGACTTCACTCGTACTGGCGGCAGTTGCCGCCCTCGTGGCGGTGCTCGCCTCGCCGCCCGGCGCCGCGCAGGCCGCCCCGCCGCGCGGCAAGGAGAGCACCCCGGTCTACTCGTACGACCGCGCCATACGCGAATCCGTCTGGGTGGACACCCGGGTGGACGCCGACGGGGACGGCAGGTCCGACCGGGTCGCCGTCGACGTCATCCGCCCCCGGGAAGCCGCCGAACAGGGCAGACGGGTCCCGGTCGTCATGGACGCGAGCCCGTACTACTCGTGCTGCGGCCGCGGCAACGAGAGCCAGAAGAAGACCTACGACGCGCAGGGCAGGCCCGTCGGCTTCCCGCTGTACTACGACAACTACTTCGTACCGCGCGGCTACGCCGTCGTGCTCGTGGACCTCGCCGGGACCAACCGCTCCGACGGCTGCGTCGACATCGGCGGCCGCTCCGACGTCCAGTCGGCCAAGGCCGTCGTCGACTGGCTGAACGGCCGGGCCCGCGGGTACGCCACCCGCGGCGGGCGCGCCCCCGTCACGGCCGGCTGGACGACCGGGGC
Source organism: Streptomyces sp. URMC 124 (assembly GCF_051386455.1). Lineage (NCBI taxonomy): Bacteria > Bacillati > Actinomycetota > Actinomycetes > Kitasatosporales > Streptomycetaceae > Streptomyces > Streptomyces sp. URMC 124. The sequence continues at coordinate 5,157 of NZ_JBPQTS010000184.1, read as the reverse complement.
CGTCGGCATGATCGGCAAGAGCTACGACGGGACGATCGCCAACGCCGTCGCCGCGACCGGCGTCGAAGGCCTGAAGACCATCGTCCCCATCGGCGCCATCAGCTCCTGGTACGACTACTACTTCGCCCAGGGCGCCGCCCTCTACGACGGCGGCCCCGACGGCCTCTCCGACGCCATCGAGAGCCCCGGGGCCCGCGGCCGCTGCCAGGCCGTACAGCGCGAGCTCGTCGAGGGCGCCCCGCGCAACGGCGACCGGACCGCCCTGTGGGAGGCCCGCGACTACGTCAAGGACGCCGGAAACGTGCGCGCCAGCGTCTTCGCCGTCCACGGCATGCAGGACCTCAATGTACGGAGCAAGCACTTCGGCCAGTGGTGGGACGCCCTCGCCGGGAACGGTGTCGAGCGCAAGGTCTGGCTCTCCCAGGCCGGCCACGTCGACCCCTTCGACTTCCGCCGCGAGGCCTGGGTGCCCACCCTGCACCGCTGGTTCGACCACTACCTCCTCGGCTACGACAACGGCGTCGAGCGCGAGCCCATGGCCGACGTCGAGCGCGCCCCCGACCAGTGGTCCACCGACCGCGTCTGGCCGCCGCGCGACACCCGCGCGACCACCCTGCGCCCCGCCGCCGGCCCCGTCGCGGGCGTCGGCACCCTCGGCCTGAAGCCCGCGCCGCAAGGCGCCACCGCCGAGTTCACCGACGACCCGAAGCTCAGCGAGAGCGACTGGTCGGCGAGCATCGACCGGTCCACCCCCGGCAAGGCCGGCTTCGTCACCCCGCCCCTCAGCCGCGACCTGCGGCTCTCCGGCTCCTCGTCCGTGCGCCTGACGGTCACCCCGTCCACCGCCTCGGCCCACCTGTCCGCCGTCCTCGTGGACCTCGGTCCCGCCGAGATCCGCGACTACGCGGCCCGGGGCGAAGGCATCCGCACCCTCGACGAGCGCACCTGCTGGGGCAGCGGCAACGCCGGCGACAGCGCCTGCTACAAGCGCACCGAGGCGGCGAAGGCGAAGGTCGGCCACACCGTCTTCAGCCGCGGCTGGGCCGACCTCGGCCACTGGGACGGCACCGGCAAGGGCGCCCCGCTGACCCCCGGCAAGCCGTACGCCATCACCCTCGGCCTGGCCGCCACCGACCACGTCGTCCCGGCGGGCCACCGCCTTGCCCTGATCGTCGCCGGCACCGACGCCGGCCTCATCGAACCCGCCTCCACCACCCCGCACGTCACGGTGGACCTCCGCCGCACCTCCGCGACCCTGCCCCTGGTGGGCGGCTACGCGGCCTACGCCCGCGCAACGTCCGGCACGCCCCGCACGAAGCCCACGGACCCCCGCGGGCTGAGGGTGCCGTCGCCGGTGCACGTGCCGTAGCCCCGGCGGCCCCGGGCCGGGGCGCCGCGAAGCGTCCCGGCCAGGCAGGGCCCCCGGAAACCCGGTACGGCTGCCCCCACCGTTCCGGTTAGAGTCGACGCGTTATGAGTGCCACTCTCGTCGCCAAAAGTCTCGCCGCCGGACACGGCGACCGCACCCTCTTCTCCGGGCTCGACCTCGTCGTCGCGCCCGGGGACGTCATCGGCCTGGTCGGTGCCAACGGGGCCGGGAAGTCCACCCTGCTGCGGCTGCTCGCCGGGCTGGACGTGCCCGAGGAGGGCGGCCTCTCCCTCAGTCCGCCGACCGCCACCGTCGGGCACCTGCCGCAGGAGCCCGAGCGGCGGCCGGGGGAGACCGTGCGGGCCTTCCTCGCCCGCCGGACCGGGGTGGCCCGGGCGCAGGCCGAGCTCGACGCCGCCACGCAGGCCCTCGTCGACGGCGCGCCCGGCGCCGACGACGCCTACGCCACCGGGCTCGACCGCTGGCTCGGCCTCGGCGGGGCCGACCTGGACGAGCGCGCCGAGGAGGTCGTTGCCTCGCTGGGGCTCTCCGTCGGCCTCGACCGGCCCATGACCAGCCTCTCCGGCGGCCAGGCCGCCCGCGCGGGGCTCGCCTCGCTGCTGCTGAGCCGCTACGACGTCTTCCTCCTGGACGAGCCCACCAACGACCTCGACCTCGACGGGCTCGCCCGCCTGGAGTCCTTCGTCACCGGGCTGCGCGCCGGCACGGTCGTGGTCAGCCACGACCGCGAGTTCCTCACCCGCACGGTGACCAAGGTCCTCGAGCTCGACCTCGCCCAGCAGCAGATCCGCCTCTACGGCGGTGGCTACGCCGCCTACCTCGAGGAGCGCGAGACCGCCCGCCGGCACGCCCGCGAGGCCTACGAGGAGTACGCCGACACGCGCGCCGGGCTGGAGGACCGCGCCCGCACCCAGCGCAACTGGATGGAGAAGGGCGTCAAGAACGCCCGCCGCAAGGCCGGCGACAACGACAAGATCGGCCGTAAGTTCCGCACCGAGTCCACCGAGAAGCAGGCCGCCAAGGCCCGGCAGACCGAGCGGCTCATCGAGCGGCTGGAGGTCGTCGAGGAGCCCCGCAAGGAGTGGGAGCTGCGCATGGAGATCGCGGCGGCGCCGCGCTCCGGCGCGGTCGTGGCCACGCTGCGCGGCGCCGAGGTGCGCCGGGGGTCCTTCACCTTCGGCCCCGCCGACCTGCAGATCGACTGGGCCGACCGGATCGCCGTCACCGGAGCCAACGGCTCCGGCAAGTCCACGCTGCTCGCCGCCCTGCTCGGCCGGCTGCCGCTGGACGCCGGGCACGCGGCGCTCGGCCCGGGCGTCGTCGTCGGCGAGGTCGACCAGGCGCGGGCCCTGTTCTTCGGCACGGAGACGCTGCTGGAGGCCTTCGGCGCGGCCGTCCCCGACCTCGCGCCCGCCGACGTCCGCACGCTGCTCGCCAAGTTCGGACTCAAGGCCGACCACGTGCTGCGCCCGGCCGTCACCCTCTCGCCCGGCGAGCGGACGCGCTCGGCGCTGGCCCTGCTGCAGGCGCGCGGGGTGAATCTGCTCGTCCTGGACGAGCCGACCAACCACCTGGACCTGCCGGCGATCGAGCAGCTGGAGTCGGCGCTGGAGTCGTACACGGGCACGCTGCTGCTGGTCACGCACGACCGCCGGATGCTGGACGCGGTCCGCACGACCCGCCGCATCGAGGTCTCCGAAGGCCGCCTCACGGAGCACTGACGCCCGCCCAGCGGTGCCCCGGCGCTACGGCGGGGCGCCGCGCGCTACGGCTGCGGTGCCCACCCGTAGGCCCGGGGGCCCGCCGCAGCCGCGGGCCGCGAACGCCGGTGCCGCATCGTGCTGCGGACCGGTCCGGCACCGCCGGTCCCCCACGTCGTGGTCGCGCGCCGCGGCGGCGGAGAACCAAGCGCCTGCGGCGCGGGAAGAGAACCGCCGCAACGGCGCACTGCCGCGACGGTGCGGGGCCGGCGGAACGGGTGGCCGCCGGGCCCCTCACCCCTTATACGTCGTGGCGCGCCCCGCGCTAGCGGAGCCCCGCCCTGCGCAGGGCCTCCGCCATCGCGTCGTTCACCGGCGCCGTCTGCCCGCGCTCGCGGGAGCCGCCGCGACGCTGCTGCGGAGCACTCGCACCCGCACCCCGGCGTCCCGAGCCGCGCTCGGCCCCCTTCTCGGGGCGCGGACGGCCCCCGCCCGCCGGGGCGGAGCCCTTGCCGCCCCCGCCGGACGGCGCGGCCGCGTCGTCGTCCAGCCGCAGCGTCAGCGAGATCCGCTTGCGCGGGATGTCGACGTCCATGACCTTGACCCGCACGATGTCGCCGGGCTTGACCACGTCCCGCGGGTCCTTCACGAACGTGCGCGACATGGCCGACACGTGCACCAGGCCGTCCTGGTGGACGCCCACGTCCACGAACGCCCCGAACGCGGCGACGTTGGTGACGACGCCCTCCAGGATCATCCCCGGCTCCAGGTCGCCGATCTTCTCGACGCCCTCCTTGAAGCTCGCCGTCTTGAAGGCGGGACGCGGGTCGCGGCCGGGCTTCTCCAGCTCGCGCAGGATGTCGGTGACCGTCGGCAGGCCGAAGGTGTCGTCGACGAACGCGTCCGGGCGCAGGGAGCGCAGCACGGAGGTGTTGCCGATGAGGGAGGCGACCTCGCCACCGGTCGACTTCACCATCTTCCGCACCACCGGATAGGCCTCGGGGTGCACGCTGGAGGCGTCCAGCGGGTCGTCCCCGCCGCGGATGCGCAGGAAGCCGGCGCACTGCTCGTAGGCCTTCGGGCCGAGCCGGGCCACGTCCTTCAGCGCCCGGCGGGAGCGGAAGGGACCGTGGGAGTCGCGGTGGGCGACGATGTTCTCGGCGAGGCCGGAGCTGATGCCGGAGACGCGCGCGAGCAGCGGCGCGGACGCGGTGTTCACGTCGACGCCGACGCCGTTGACGCAGTCCTCCACGACGGCGTCGAGCGAGCGGGAGAGCTTCACCTCGGACAGGTCGTGCTGGTACTGGCCGACGCCGATCGACTTCGGGTCGATCTTGACGAGCTCGGCGAGCGGGTCCTGCAGGCGCCGGGCGATCGAGACCGCGCCGCGCAGCGAGACGTCCAGCCCGGGCAGCTCCTGGGAGGCGAACGCGGAGGCGGAGTAGACCGAGGCGCCGGCCTCGGAGACCATCACCTTCGTGAGCTCCAGCTCGGGGTGACGGGCGATCAGGTCGGTCGCCAGGCGGTCCGTCTCGCGCGAGGCCGTGCCGTTGCCGATGGCGACGAGCTCCACGCCGTGCTCCCGGGCGAGCCGGGCCAGCGTGGCGAGCGAGGCGTCCCACTTGTTCTGCGGGACGTGCGGGTAGATGGTCTCGGTGGCCGCGACCTTGCCGGTGGCGTCCACGACGGCGACCTTCACGCCCGTGCGGAAGCCGGGGTCGAGTCCCATCGTGGCGCGCGTGCCGGCCGGGGCGGCGAGCAGCAGGTCGCGCAGGTTCGCCGCGAAGACGCGGACCGCCTCGTCCTCGGCGGCCTGGCGCAGCCGCAGCCGCAGGTCGATGCCGAGGTGGACGAGGACGCGCGTGCGCCAGGCCCACCGCACCGTCTCGCCCAGCCACTTGTCCGCCGGCCGGCCGCGGTCCGCGATGCCGAAGCGCTGCGCGATCATCTGCTCGTACGAGCTCGGGCCCGCGGCCGCCCGGTCCGCCTCGTCCGCCGGCTCCAGCGTGAGGTCGAGGACCTCCTCCTTCTCGCCGCGCAGCATCGCCAGCACCCGGTGCGAGGGCA
>NZ_JBPQTS010000183.1:0-13193 GCF_051386455.1 Streptomyces sp. URMC 124 | reverse complement strand
TTGGCCTGGGCGGCCTTGCCGAGCAGCAGGGCGGCGAGGACCGGCTCCGCGACGCCGCCGCCCGGCCCATCCGCGTCCTCGTCGTCGAGGACGACCCCGTCGCCGCCGACGCCCACGCGCTCTACGTCGGCCGCGTGCCCGGCTTCACCGTGGCGGGGATCGCGCACTCGCTGGGCGACGCCTCGCACTTCCTCAAGCGGACGCCGGTGGACCTCCTCCTGCTCGACCTCTTCCTCCCCGACGGGCACGGCCTGCAGCTGCTGCGTTCGCTGCGCACCGCCGGGCACACCGCGGACGTCATCGCCGTCACGTCGGCGCGCGACCTGACGGTCGTCCGCGAAGGGGTCTCGCTGGGCGTCGTGCAGTACGTCCTGAAGCCGTTCACCTTCGCCACCCTCCGGGACCGGCTCGCGCGGTACGCCGAGTTCCGTTCGGTGGCGGGCGAGGCCAGTGGGCAGGAGGAGGTGGACCGGGCGTTCGCCGCGCTGCGCGCCCCGCAGCCCGCCGCGCTCCCCAAGGGCCTGAGCCCCTCGACCCTCCGCTCGATCACCGACGCCCTGCGGTCCGCGGGGGACGCCGGCCTGTCGTCGGGCACGGCGGCGACGGCCGTGGGCATCTCCCGCATCACCGCCCGCCGTTACCTCGAACACCTGGTGGCGGCGGGCCGGGCGGCCCGTACCCCCCGCTACGGCCAGATCGGCCGCCCCGAGCTGCGCTACCACTGGCAGAGCCGCCCCTGATCCGGCGGCCCCGGGCGGCCCCTCCCGGGCCGCAGGCGCGTGCACGGGCCGGGGAGCGGGAACGTACGACCTCAGGAAGGTGCAGCCCGCCGCGGCCCCGCCCCGGGCGCCGAGGCCTGCCCCCAGGAGGTCGCCCGTGCGCCCCACCGTTCCCGTGCTGCTCACCGCCGCGGTCCTCGCCGCGGCTTCCCTCACCGCGTGCGGCGGGGGGTCCGGCGGCGATCCGGACACCGTGAAGATCGCCTACCAGCGCACCACCGACAACAAGACCCGGACCATGGACGACTACCTGGCCGGGATCAAGAGACAGTTCGAGCGCGCGCACGACGGCAAGAAGCTCCAGCTGGTGCCCGTGCAGGCCGCCCAGGCCGACTACTACGCCAAGCTGCAGCAGATGATGCGGTCGCCGAAGACCGCGCCGGACATCGTCCGCGAGGACACCTTCCTCATCACCTCGGACATCAAGGCGGGCTATCTGCGCCCCCTGGACGACAAGCTGGCCGGCTGGAAGGACTGGGGCCGGTTCGCCCCGTCCGCGAAGGCGGCGGCGAAGGGCGAGGACGGGAAGACGTACGGCGTGCCGGACGGCACCGAGACCCGCGGCCTGTGGTTCAACAAGGAGGTCTTCGCGCGGGCCGGGCTGCCGGCCGACTGGCACCCGCGCACGTGGAACGAGGTGCTGGACGCGGCCCGCACCATCAAGAAGAAGGTCCCCGGCGTCACTCCGCTCAACGTGTACACGGGCAAGGCGCCGGGCGAGGCCGCCACCATGCAGGGCTTCGAGATGCTCCTGTACGGGACCGGCAAGGACCCGCTGTACGACCCCGCGGGCCGTAAGTGGGTCTCCGGCAGCCGCGGGTTCCGTGACGCGCTGGAGTTCGTGCGGACCGTCTTCGCCGACAAGCTCGGCCCGGAGCCGGCCGACGCGCTCGACCCGGGTATCGACAACCGCGTCGCCACCGACTGGCTGCCCTCCGGCAAGCTCGCGATCGACCTCGACGGCTCGTGGCTCGGCAAGTACTGGCAGCCCGGCGGCTCCAGGCCCTGGCCCGAGTGGGCCTCCGTGATGGGCCGGGCGCCCTTCCCCACGCAGAACGGGGCGGCGCCGGGGGCGGTCAGCCTCTCGGGCGGCTGGACGTGGTCGGTGAGCGCGAAGTCCGCCAAGGCGGACCTGGCCTGGCAGGTGATCGAGACCCTGCAGACGACGGAGAACGCGACCGCGTGGACGGTGCTCGACGGGCAGATCGCCGTACGGGACGACGTGGCGGCCTCCCGCAGGTACCTGACGTCGATGCCCGGCGTCGACTTCTTCACGGCCCTGGTGAAGTTCACCCACTACCGGCCCGCGCTGCCGGTCTACCCGCAGGTCTCCGGCGCCATCCGGGAGGCGATGGAGGCGGTCACGACGGGCGACGCCTCCGTGCAGCGGGCCGCCGGGCGCTACGACGAGGAGCTCAGGTCGATCGCCGGCGAGGCGGGAGTGACGGCGCGGGAACGGGCGCGGTGAGCGGGGCGGCCGGGACGCCCGCCCCACGGGGCCGGGTACGGGTGCGGCGGGCGCTGCGCTGGTGGCCGATCGCCCCCGCGAGTGTCCTCCTGCTGCTCTTCCTCGCCGGGCCGGTCGCCTACTGCGTGGTGATCGCCTTCACCGACACCCGGCTGACCGGTCAGGCCTCCGCGTCGTTCGTCGGCTTCGCCAACTTCCGCCGGGCCTTCGCCGACGACGGCTTCCGCAACGCGGTGGTGCTGACGCTCGTGTTCACGGTGCTGTCCTCGATCGTCGGACAGAACAGCCTGGGCCTCGCCCTGGCGGGCCTCATGCGGCGCGCTTCCCGCCCCGTACGGACGCTCACGGGCGCGGTCGTGATCGCCGCGTGGGTGCTGCCGGAGATCGTGGCCGGCTTCCTGCTCTACACGTTCTTCCACCGGCGGGGCACGCTCAACGCCGTCCTGGAGTGGCTGCACCTGCCCCCGCAGAACTGGCTGTTCACCCTGCCGGTCCTGGCCGTCTCCTTCGCCAACGTGTGGCGCGGCACGGCCTTCTCCATGCTGGTCTACTCCGCGGCGCTCGCGGAGGTCCCGCAGGAGATCAGGGAGGCGGCGGAGGTGGACGGGGCGAGCGGGGTGCGGCGCCTGTGGCACGTCACGCTGCCCATGATCCGCCGCTCGGTCGCCACCAACCTCATGCTCAACACCCTGCAGACGCTGTCCGTCTTCGGCCTGATCTGGGCGATGACGCGCGGCGGCCCGGGCAACCGGAGCCAGACGCTCCCGGTGTTCATGTACGACCAGGCGTTCCTGAAGTCGCTGATCGGCTACGGGACGGCGGTGGCGCTGCTCCTGCTGCTGGTGGGGGCGTTGTTCTCGGTGGTGTACCTACGGCTGATGCGGGAGGAGATCTGAAGGGACCCCGTAGGAGCCAAAAGGCTCGTGGGGCCCTTCGGCGCGTCCCCTCCCGCGTCGGTCCGGGCCTCAGCCGAGCTTCTTCACCTGGGCCTCGACGACGGCCTTCGGCTGCTCGCCCTGGCCGGCGAGGCTGAAGGCGTAGAAGGTGGCGACCGTGGCGCCCTTGCGGACCACGACGAGGTGGGTCGTGGCGGGCGTGCCCTCGGCGTCCATGCCGAGCGTGAAGGCGACCGCCTCGTCGCCCGCGGTGAAGTCGGCGGGCACGACCTTCGTGTACTTGGTCTTGTCCTCGCCGGCGACGAGGTTGAAGCCGCCGGCGCAGTCCGCGCCGGACTTCTTCAGCGTCGCGAGGACCTCGCCCGCGGCCTTGGCGTCGCCGTACGAGCCCAGGACGTCGGAGGTGATCGTGCCGCCGAGGGCGCCGAGGCCGGCCTTCATCTTGTCCTCGGGGGCGGCGCCCGGAGCGGCGGACGGCACCGGCGGAAGGACCTTGCGGACGACGGTCGCGGCGGGCGAACCGCCGGAGCGCAGGCTCATCGAGTCCACCAGCGGCTTGCACTCGGCCTTGTCGGTGGACACGCTCTTGGCCGTGGCCAGGTCGGCCGGGGTGGCCTCGGTGACCTTGCGGCCCGGGACGTCGGCGTCGACCAGGACGAGCTTCTCCAGCTCGGCCTGCGAGGCGCCCTTACCGGAAGAGGCGGCGGGGGCGCCGGCGGACGCCTTGCCCTTGGGCTCGTCCTTCTTCCCGTCGGACTTGTCCGAACCGCAAGCGCTCACGAGCAGGGCCAGCGACATCGCGGAGGCGGCGAGAGCGGTACGGCGGACGGTGGTGCGGCGCATGAATGGTTTTCCTCTGACTGGATCGGCAGCGACCACACATATAGTCATGCGCAAGTAAAAAGTTCAATATCTTTCCCGCTACGGGGCACCTCGTCCGCATTACGATCAGATCTCGAACTCTTGATCGACTTCGGTCACCGGCTTCGGGCGGGGTCACCCCGCCCGGCGGTGGCGGCCGGGAAAAGCGCACCTTCCAGGGGTCGGCGCCGCCACCGGGGGAAATCAGCACCTGAGAGGCCCGCACTCCCCCGCCCCGCCCGGAGGTGCCATGCGCCCGCTCCTCACCCGCCGCCGCACCCGTCAGCGCCTCGCCGCCGACGCGGCGCTGCTCGCCGTCGTCGCCGGGTTCTGCGTGCCCCTGGTCTGGCTGCTGCTCGCCTCGGTCGACGGCGAGGCGGGGCTGACGGTCCGGGCCCCGGACCGTCCGACCGCGGAGAACTTCTCCGCCGTCCTCACGGACGAGGTCACCTTCACGCCCGTCCTCAACAGCCTCCTGCTGTGCGGAGGCGCGACCGCCCTGACGGTCGTGTGCGCGGCGCTCGCGGCGTACCCCCTCTCGCGCTACCGCTCCCGGCTGACTCGCCCGTACCTGCTGGGCGTGCTCTTCACGACCTGCCTGCCGATCACGGCGATCATGGTCCCGGTCTACGGCCTCTTCGTGCGCGTCGACCTGATCGACACGCTCGCCGGCACGGCCCTCTTCATGGCCACCGCCCAACTGCCCTTCGCCGTCTGGCTGATGAAGAACTTCATGGACGGCGTGCCGACCGCCCTGGAGGAGGCGGCGTGGACGGACGGGGCGAGCCGGCTGCAGGCACTGGTGCGGGTGATCCTGCCGCTGATGGGCCCGGGGGTGGGCGTCGTGACGATCTACAGCTTCATCATGATGTGGGGCAATTTCTTCGTACCGTTCATGCTGCTGCTCACGCCCGATCAACTCCCCGCTTCCGTCAGCATCTTCACCTTCTTCGGCAACTTCGGGCAGGTCGCGTACGGGCAGCTGGCCGCGTTCTCGATCCTGTACTCGACGCCGGTGATCCTGCTGTACGCCCTGGTCTCGCGCCGCCTGGGCGGCGGCTTCGCCCTCGGCGGCGCGGTGAAGGGCTGAGCACCGGACGCCGGCGCCCGGTTCGGCCGACGGGGGCCCGCAAGACAGCCGCTGCCGGCCCCGGGTGTCGCGGGCTACTGCGCCCCGATGGACTCCAGCACGTTGAGCTTCGCCGCCCTGCGGGCCGGCCAGACCGCGGCCAGGACGCCCACGGCGAGTGCGAGGAGCAGGAACACCGCGATCCGCGCCCACGGCACGACCATCTCGTACTGCGGGAAGGACGAGCGGACCAGGTGGCCGGCGGACCAGGCGAGGAAGATGCCGACCCCGACGCCCAGCACCGCGCCGAACATCGCGATCATCACGGACTCCAGCCGGACCATCTGCTTGACCTCGCGCCGGGCCAGGCCGATCGCGCGGAGCATCCCGATCTCCCGGGTCCGCTCGAAGACCGACATGGCCAGGGTGTTGACGACGCCGACGACGGCGATGACGATCGCCATGCCCAGCAGCCCGTACATCAGGTAGAGGACGTCGTCGATGTTCCCCGCCTCGGCGCGGCGCAGGTCCTCCGGCGACTGCACCTTGATGAGCGGGTTGCCGCCCAGCGTCTCCTTGATCTTCGCCTTGAGCTCGCCCGCCTTGCCGGGAGCCGCCTTGACGAGCACCTCTTCGTCGCGCACCTTCTCCAGATGCGGGTCCACGAGGGAGAAGGGGGCCAGGACGGCGGAGTAGACGTCGTTCTTCGCGTAGACCGCGGCGACCTTCGGGGCGGCCTTCTTGTCGTCGTAGAAGGTCATCGGCAGGGTCGAACCGACCTTCAGGCCCCGCTCCTTGGCGTACTCGTCGGACACGGCGACCGTGCCGGCGCGGACGTCGGACGGCGAGCCGCTGACGAAGCGCACGTCGGACACCTTGCCGATCGCCGCCGGGTCCGTGGCCCGGACCAGGGCCGGGTCACCGTCCGACTGGAAGCCGACCGAGCGCACGGGGACCGCGGCGGCCACCCCGGGCTCCTTGGCGAGGGTCTTGGCGATGTCCGTGGACAGGCCGCCGAAGTGGGCCGAGGTGACCTTGTAGTCGGCCGTCAGGTCCTGCTGCCCCATCTTCGCCACGCCCTGATCGGACGAGACCGCGACCACGGTCAGGCCGGTGATCAGGGAGAGGCCGATCATCAGCGCCGAGGCGGTGGCGGCGGTGCGGCGCGGGTTGCGCAGCGCGTTCTCCTTGGCGAGCTTGCCGCTGATGCCGGTGAACCGGCCGGTGGCCCGGCCGAAGAGGTGCACGATCGGGCGGGAGAGGAGCGGGGCCAGCACGATGACGCCCGCCATGGTCAGGGCCGCGCCCGCCATCGCGGTCTGCAGGCCGTCGCTGCTCTTGAGCGTGGTGACGTACAGCATGATCGCGACGCCCAGGCCGGTGAGCACGGCGCCGATGCCGTTGCGCACGACGAGGCTCTTGACGGCCGGCGGCTGCTCCACGGTGGACAGCGCCTCCACGGGGGCGATCTTCGCGGCCTTGCGGGAGGGCAGCCAGGCGGCGAGCACCGTCACCACGACGCCGACGCCGAGGGCCAGCAGTACGGAGGCCGGCTCGATGACCAGCGGGCCGTCCGGCAGGCTCCCGCCGGCCGAGTTCAGCACCGAGCGCAGGCCGGTGGCGATGCCCAGGCCGAGGACGAAGCCCGCGGCGGAGGCGACCAGGCCCAGCAGCCCCGCCTCGATCAGCACCGAGCGCACCACCTGGCGGCGCGAGGCGCCCACCGCGCGGAGCAGCGCGATCTCCCGGCTGCGCTGGGCGATGAGCATGGTGAAGGTGTTGGCGATGATGAAGACGCCGACGAAGAGGGCGATGCCCGCGAACACCAGGAAGGTGTTGCGGATCGAGCTGGTCTGCTCGTCGATCTCCTTCGACTGCTCGGCGGCCAGCTGCTTCCCGCTGCGGGCGGTGAAGGCCTCCGGCAGCACCTTGCGGACCTCGGCGGTCAGCTTCTGCTGGTCGGTGCCGGGCTTCGCGGCGACGACGAGCTCGCTGAACTCGCCGGGCTTGCCGAAGAGCTTCTGCGCGGTCGCGGTGTCGAACAGCGCGAGACTGCCGCCGGCGCTCACCCGCGGGTCGTCGGTCTCGGCGATGCCGACGAGCTTCTTGGTCATCACCGGGCCGTCGACGGCCAGCCGGACCGTGCCGCCGATCTCGGCGCCCGTCTTCGCGGCGGTCTTCGCGTCGAGGACGATCTCGCCCTCGGCGGCGGGGCCGCGGCCCTTGACGATCGGGTAGCGGCTGTCCTTGCCGCCCTTGCCGGGCACGTAGTTGGCGCCGGAGCTGCCCCACTCGCTGCCGGCGGGGTTGTTCTGCCGGTCGGCGATCATGGCGACGCCGCTGACGGACGGGCGCACGGACGCCACGCCCGGCAGGGCGCGGACGGTCGCGACGGCGCGGTCGTCGAGGGTCTGTTCGCCCTTCATGGCGGTGTCGGAGTGCCCGGTGGTGACGGACACCGCGACGTCGTCCAGGCTCTTGGACATCTTGTTGCGGTAGGCGGCACCGACGGAGTCGCTGAAGATGAGGGTGCCGGAGACGAACGCCGTGCCGAGGAGGACCGCGAGGGCGGTCATCATCAGCCTGGCTTTGTGCGCGAGGAGGTTGCGCAGGGCGGTACGGAACATGGCCTGTCCTGGGGAAAAAGCCCTCGCCCGCGGCCGGGGTGCCGGCGGAGGCCGGAGCGGTCGGCGCGGGGAGCGGCGCAGAAGCGTGCAGTACGGGGGCCCGTGCGGGCCGTCAGGGGCGGGAGGCGGCGGTGGCGTCCCTCAGCTCGTACGGCCCTTGGCGTCGAAGCGCTTCATGCGGTCGAGGACCGCGTCCGCCGTGGGCTCGCGCATCTCGTCCACGATCCGGCCGTCGGCCAGGAAGACCACGCGATCGGCGTAGGAGGCGGCCACGGGATCGTGGGTGACCATGACGATGGTCTGCTGCAGCGCCTGCACCGATTCGCGCAGGAAACCCAGCAGTTCGGCACCCGAGCGGGAGTCGAGGTTGCCGGTGGGCTCGTCCGCGAAGATGATCTCCGGCTTGGCGGTGAGGGCGCGGGCCACGGCCACGCGCTGCTGCTGACCGCCCGAGAGCTGGCTGGGCCGGTGCGAGAGCCGTCCGGACAGGCCGACGGTGCCGACCACCATGTCCAGCCACGCCCGGTCGGGCTTGCGGCCCGCGATGTCCATGGGGAGCGTGATGTTCTCCAGGGCGGTCAGCGTCGGCAGCAGGTTGAAGGCCTGGAAGATGAAGCCGATCCGGTCCCGGCGCAGCCGCGTCAGCTGCCGGTCGCCGAGCGAGCCGAGCTCCACGTCGCCGATCTGCGTCGAGCCGGACGAGATCGTGTCGAGGCCCGCCATGCAGTGCATCAGGGTGGACTTGCCGGAGCCCGAGGGGCCCATGATCGCGGTGAACTCGGCCCGGCGGAACTCCACGGAGACGGAGTCCAGCGCCGTCACGCGGGTGTCGCCCTGCCCGTAGACCTTGCTCAGACCGGTGGCTCGGGCGGCGACGGTGTTGCCGGACGCGCCGACGGGGGTCGTGGGAAAGGCGGCCGCGTGGGACACGGGTCTCCTCCGGGAGGTAGGGGAAGGGGTCCGGCCGGCGGTCCGCGCCGGGACGTTCCCGGGGACACCATGGCCGGAATCAACTCCTCCAATTCTCGGGGCGCGGCCCGCGCCGGGCGTCAGCCGTACGGCCGGAAAGCCGTACGACCTGAAGGCCGACGGGAGGGTGCCCGGCGTAGTCCTTGAGACGGACACCGTCATCCCCTGGGCCCACGCAGGCCCTGCGGGGCGGCTTACGAGCGCAGCGTGCGGGACGGCGGGTGCCCGTAGCGCCGCTGGTAGTACCCGGCGAACCGCCCCAGGTTGTTGAAACCCCAACGGTAGGCCACCTCGGCGACGGTGACGTCGCCGTCGCCCCGCGCCGCCACCAGCTCCTTGTGGGCCCGGCCCAGCCGGACCTCGCGCAGGTACTCCAGCGGCGTGGAGTCGACGTGCCGGCGGAACGCCTCCTGCAGGGCGCGCGGGCTCACCCGCGCCGCCGTCGCGAGGTCGGCCAGCGTCAGCGGCTGGTCGGCGCGCTCCTCGGCCAGCGCCATCGCCCGCCGCACCGCGGGGTGCGCGACCTCGCCCGGGCGCTGCGCGTCCACACCCTGCGTGATCAGCTCGTGCGTCTGCATGAGGATCGCGGCCGTCGACTGCGTCAGGTGCCCGGCCACCAGCGGGCTGCTGCGGGCCACGCCCTCGCCGAGCACCTCCCGGTGCACGGCCGCCGAGATCCCCGCCCAGCTCCTGGCCGCCGCGGCCGAGGTGGTCCCGTTGAGCGAGAAGCGGGCCCGTACGGACCCGTCGAGGCCGAGCGCGTCGGCCGCCGCCCGCTCCACCATCTCCCGGTCCAGCCGGAGGGTGGTCATCCGCGCGCCCGGCGCCCAGTGCACCTGGAAGGAGCGGTACGGATCGAGCACGTACGTCTGCCCCGGCCCGACGACCCGCTCCTCCCGCCCCGGCGACGACACCCGCACCCGGCCCCGCACCAGCTGGCAGACCAGCAGGTACGAGTCGAGGGGCTGGGGCGCCACGAGCGTCTCCGCGCCGTACTGCAGACCGGACACCGTGACCCCCGGGAAACCGCCCTCCGCGTACCAGGCGGAGAACTCCTTGGAGTCACCGAGCACGCTGAGTTGATAAGGACTGTAGGCAGAGCTGATGATCTCCCTGGTCTCGTCGAGATCGTTGCTGAGGACGAGCGTGCGCATGTTGCCGGGGGCCTCGGGCCCCACGCCTGGTTCAGTCATCAGGGGCTTCCCTCGGGTGTCCGCGTATCCGGGACAGGTGCCGCGTTTGGCGAGTAGCCGATGGATGGCCCCGTTAGTACCGTTCCCCTTGTCCGCAGTCAAGGCGCGGGCCCGTCCCCACAGCTGTTTCGGGACAGGGCCCCGTCGGGGGGAAGCGGGGCACGGCCCTGGGTTCACGGGGGACATCCAGGGCCGGTCCCGCAAGCGGGGGCGCCCCGCCGTCAGCGGACAGACGGCGGGGTCTTCGCTTGTGCGCGCGCGGCACCTTGTGCGCGCACGGCGCACAAGGGAACGGGACGCTCCGGCGAATCCAGCCATACGTGCTCGCCCGCGTCGTCCACGGTGAGACCGAAACGGGTGAACCCGGGCCTGCCGTGCCCCTCCCACCACCGGTAGGCGGCCTCGACCTCGTCCCAGAGCTTCCGCGGGCCCGACTGGCGGACCTCGAACTCCTCCCGCCCCTCCTCGTAGTCGGCCGTCGCCCACGACGTGACCGCCGTGTCCCGGAGCCACAGGGTGTACGACCCGTCGCCGTACATCTCCATCCATGGGAAGACGTCCGGCACCTGGACGCCGACGGCGAACATGGTCACCCACTCCCCGAGGTCGTCGGGGGAGAGCGCGGTCGTGCTCCGCGCGGCGCCCGCCGGCCACGGGACGCCCTTCAGGTACTCACGGACGTGGGTCCTGGCGGTGCGCTGCGCACGGAGGCGCATGAACGCGGACGAGCCGGCGAACCGGCCGGAGGCACTGCCGTCCCGGGCGACCCTGAGCCGGGCCACGGCCTCCCCGCCGTAGACAGGCCCCCACGGGGCGACGATGAGGCCGCCCGGTTTCGTCTGCGCACGCCACGCGCGGGGCACGCGGCCCACCGAGCAGGTCGCGATGGTGCGGTCGTACGGGCCCGCAGCGGCGTAGCCCTCCGCCCCGTCACCCACGATGCTCGACGGCTCGTACCCGGCCGCACGCAGGCGCTGCCGCGCGTCCTCGGCGGTCGCCGGATCCACTTCCACCGTGACGACGTTCCCGCCGCCCAGCCGGTGGGCCAGCAGTGCCGCGTTCCAGCCCGTGCCGGTGCCGATCTCCAGGACCTTGTGGCCGTCTTCGACGTCGAGCGCGTCCAGCATCGAAAAGACCATGGTGGGCATGGAGCTTGAACTGGACGGGGCCCTCCCCTTGCCTGGGCCGTCGTACGCGCCGTCGTCCCACTGCGTGGTGATGGGCACGTCGCGGTGAACGGCCTCCCACCACGCTTCCGGCTCTTCCCTGCGGACGATCCGGTCGCTCTGCCGGTTCATGCCGGCCCGGCCGGGCCAGATCGTGTCGGGCACGAACAGGTGACGGGGCACCGCGGCCAGCGAGGGCAGCCAGTCACTGGTCAGCACGCCCTTTTCCACGAGCGCGGAGGCGAGCCCCTCGGGGCCCGCCTCTTCCTTGCCGTAGACGGCGCTCATTCAGCTGCCGTCCGCCGGGTTGCGCCCGTCGTTCGTGTTGCCGCCCTCGTCCGAGCCGCCTCCCCCGTGCTTGTTGCCCGAGTCGCTGTCATCCTGCGGATTGCCGCCGCCGTCCGTCATCGTCAGCCACCACGTCGTCATTGCAGTCCCTTCGGTTGTTGTGCGTGTGATCTCGCGCCGCCCTTCCCCTTACGGGCCGGGCGACGTCCGCGCCCCGGGCACACCGAGACGGGGCACGCCCCACGCCGGGCGGGGCGCGCTGTCGGGCACCGGCATCCGCAGCGTCGCGTAGACGGTGTGCCGCTCCGTGCCGCAGAGCGGGCAGCGGTCGCACCCGAGCGTGCGGGTCCATCCGGCGGGGTGGACGCAGCGACGCGGCATGAGACGCCCGGCCGCCGTACGGGTCGCCGCGGCCACGTCACGCGCGGCCCTCTCCGGCGAGAGCGCGATCACGCGTGCACCAGCCGCTGATGCCGCACGAACTCGGCGTTGAGCGCCTCGGCCTCCGCGGTGCGGCCCAGGCACGCGGCCCCGTGAAAACGCACCCGCAACTCAGCACACCGGAGACACCACCGCACCATGTCCTCGGCGACGCCGTGTTCTACCTGCTGCTGTCCGCTCATGCGACTTGCCTCCGTCACATTCATCCCTTGGTGGGGGTGCTCGTTGTCTGCGGATCCAGCGTCGCGGGCCGTACGTACGCTCGGCTAGAGATTCAGTTCCCAACCAGGTGCTTGAGAAAAGGAGTTACCGGTATGGCCCGACCCGCGCGGAAGCTGACACCGGACAGGTCCGCCCGGCACCTCTTCGGTGCCGACCTCAGACATCAACGGGAGGGGGCAGGCATGACGCTGGAGAAGCTCGCCGAGCTCGTCCGGTACAGCCGCAGCCACCTGGCCCGCATCGAGACGGCCGAACACGTCCCGCCGCCGGACCTACCCGCGAGGCTGGACGAGGTCTTCGGTACGGGTGAGCACTTCGTGCGGCTTTACGGGATCGCTCGGCATGAGGCTCATCCGGAGAAGTACCGCAGACGCATGGAGCTTGAGGCACGGGCACGGGTAATCGACGAGTTCGCCGGCCACCTCGTACCGGGCCTCGTCCAGACGGAGGGCTACGCGCGGGCTCTGTTCCGCGTCGGTAGCCCGAAGGCATCGCCGGACGAGATTGATGAGAAGGTGACGGCTCGGCTGAGCCGACAGAGGCTGTTGCAGGCGGAGACGCCGCCGGATCTCTCCATGATTCTGGACGAGGCGGCACTCCGGCGCCCTGTCGGTGGCCCAGCCGTCATGCGAGATCAACTGGCCATCCTGGTCGAGCTCGTGGACACCGCGACGACGACTGTTCAGGTTCTGCCGTTCGAACACGGGGAACATGCCCTGATTGACGGCTCGCTGACGCTGCTGACGTTGGACGACGACACGGCCGCCGCCTACGTGGAGAGCATCGGCACCGGCTCGCTGATCGAAGATCCAGAAGCTGTCAGGGCGCACCGCCGGTCCTACGATCTGCTGAGGTCCTACGCCTTGTCGCCGAGCAAGTCGGCGGCCTTTATCCGAGCCGCAATGGAGGCATTCTCATGAGCGCTCCTATTGACCTCTCCCGAGCGGAGTGGAAGACGTCCAGCCACAGCAGCGTCGACGGGGGCAATTGCGTCGAATGGGCCCCTGCCCTGGCCACCGCCCACGGCATAGTGCCCGTTCGCGACTCGAAGATACCCGGCGGCCCGGCGCTGACGTTCGGGCCGGCGGCGTGGTCGTCGTTCATCACCGCAGCTAGCTACGGCTACTTCCAGCCCTGAGCGGAGCGCGGGGGCGGGGGGTCGGGGTTGGGATCCGTGGGTTGGGTGCGGGTCAGAACAGGCTGGCAGCGGGGGG
>NZ_JBPQTS010000182.1:0-13376 GCF_051386455.1 Streptomyces sp. URMC 124 | reverse complement strand
CTCCCCACCCCCGAAGAGGCCCTGAAGGGCCGCCCGGAGCCGGAATTCCCCCTCCAGGAACGCCACACGGTCCTGGGCACCCCCCTGGCCGGCCCCTACCCGCAGGGCCTGGAAGTGGCCGACTTCGCCCTGGGCTGCTTCTGGGGCGCGGAGCGCAAGTTCTGGCAGACGGAAGGCGTCTGGACCACCCTCGTCGGCTACCAGGGCGGCCACACCCCGCACCCCGCCTACGAAGAGGTCTGCAGCGGCCTGACGGGCCACACGGAGGTCGTCCGCGTGGTCTTCGACCCGGCGGTCGTCTCCTACGCCACCCTCCTGAAGCTCTTCTGGGAGTCCCACAACCCCACCCAGGGCTTCCGCCAGGGCAACGACCGCGGCACCCAGTACCGCTCGGCGATCCACACCCACTCCCCCGCCCAGCAAACGGCGGCGGAAGCGTCCCGCGATTCCTACCAGCAGGTCCTGCGCGCCGCGGGCTACGGCCCCATCACCACGGAAATCCTCCCGGCGGCCCCGTTCTGGTACGCGGAGCCGTACCACCAGCAGTACCTGGACAAGAACCCGTCGGGCTACTGCGGCATCGGCGGCACGGGCGTCTCGTGCCCGGTGGGTATCACGCCCGGCGGGAGCTGAATCGCTTCTCCCTCACTCGTCCGCGCGAAGCGTTCGGGCCCGCACTCGATACGCTGCTCCCAGGGATCAGAATCTCGCCCATGGGAGCAGCAATGACCACTTCCGCCGCCGGGCAGCCACTCATCCCCCAGCCACCCGCCACCGTGACGGCCCTCCGCCAGGCCATCGCGCAGATCGCACCTGCCGCTCTGCCCGCCTTCACGCGCGAGCTGGATCAGGCCGCCGATCAGTCCCGCCAGAGTTCCGACTTGGCCCCGCTCCAGCGGTTCATCGCCCAGTGGGCCGTGTACGTCCACATCCAGCGGCAGCCGGGCCTTGCCAAGGAGCTCCGCCGCTGGGAGGACATGGCCGGAACGGGCGACGCAACGAAGGCCCGGCGCGCCGCGTCCGCGATCGGCAAGATCCTGGATGACGCACACGCCGAGCTCGCCCTTCCACCGCGGTGAGCATCGACTGGCACTGGGAGTACGACCCGGATCATGCTCACGTGGCGGGCGGCATCCCCGCTCACGTGGTGACCGAGGTGGAGCGCCTTGCGGAGCAGCTGACCGACCTGGCCGCGACGGGAGTCGACGCCGGCGACCTCGGCAACGGTCCACGGCCGGGCGGCCTGCGCCGCATGAACGCGGCCGACGGCTGGTTCTACTTCCTGGCAGCGCCGAAAGACCGTCTGATCGTGATCGTCCGGATCGTGCCGCCGTTCCAGGACTTGTAGACGGCTGGTCATCGCTGCCTGCGGTCCGAGGCGCAGGGGGCCACCGGCGGGGCACTCATGCCCCCGGTGTGCCGGCCTCCGGGCCGCGCAGCTTCGCCGCCAGGGTCGACGGGTCGTAGTCCGGGACGACGCCGTCGACGAAGACGATCACGCCTTCGACGTGCTCCGTGCGCAGCGGTATCAGGGCCTGGTAGGCCCGTGACGCGTACCAGGCGCGGGCCTCCGGCAGAGAGGGGAAGGCGATCAGGACCATGTTCCCGGGCCAGGTGCCCTCCACGACCTCGACCTCCGCGCCGTGGACGAGGAAGCGGCCGCCGAAGGGGTCGAGGGTGGCCTGGATGCGCTCGATGTACTCGAGGATGTCGCGGTGGGTGCCGCCGGCGGTGTGCGGGACGATGTCACGGAAGCTGCCCAGGGCGTACGCGGTCATGGTGCTTCTCTCCAAGTGGTCGGGGCTGCCCGGGGAGTTCTCCGTCCTCCGGTGTACGCCACTCTTCTCCGGCGCACCCGCCCCGTCGATTACCTGCCACGTCATCGGCCTCAGTCCATCACTCCCAGGTCGATCCGCATCATCCGCCGCATCGCCGACAGCAACGGCTCCGCCTCCCTCAGTTCGGCGAAGGCCCGGTCCAAGGTCTCGCCCTCACGGGGGTGGCCGCGGTCGAGCCGGGCCTCTTCGAGTTGAGCGCGTTCCCGGTCGGTGTAGACGCCGTCGCGCAGGCGGTGCAGCGTGTCCTTGAGGAGGGTGTGGAACTGCCGCGAGGCGCGGTTCATGGCCGTGTACGCGGCGCGGCGCTCCTCGAAGTGGCGCACGCGCGCCTCCGCCGCGGCGTCGGCCTGCCGCTGGCGGGCCGTCAGCCGCTGCGACAGCGGGGGGGGCGAAGAGAGTGCCGAGGACACCGACGACGGCGGTGACCATCGAGGCTATGACTGCGCTCACGCACCGACCCTAGCCCGGCGCCCGCCTCACTCCCCCCGCCGCGCCACGAACCGGAAGCTTCCCTTGCCCACCGTCACCGTGCACTCCGTGAACCCCGCCATGCGCAGCCGCGCCTCCAGGGTCTCGGGCGGGACCGGGACGCACGTGTCGCCGAGGTGGATCAGGCGGAAGGCGCGGCTGCTCAGGGCGTCGCAGCCGGTGAAGACGCCGCCGGGGCGGAGCACGCGGTGGGCTTCGGCGAAGAGGCGGTTCTGTTCGGTGAGGGACGGTACGTGGTGGAGCATCGTGAAGCAGGCGACCGAGTCGAACCGGCCTTCCGGGAAGGGGATGTCGGCGCCGTCCCCGTACACGACGTCCACCCGCTCCCCGAAGAGCAGCCGCAGCCGCGCCGCGTACTGCGCGTCGGACTCGATCACGCTCAGCTTCTCGACCTCGCGCACCAGGACGCGCGTCGTGGCCCCGTAACCCGGCCCGATCTCCAGGCAGTCCGCGCCCAGCGGGACGTCTTCCAGGGCCCAGGGCAGGAGTTCGTCCCGGACGGCGCGGGCCCAGCGGTCGGAGGAGCAGAGGCGGCGGTGGATGAGGTTCATCGGCATGGTTCGAGGCTAGGAAGGAGGCGTCGGTGTCGTATACGGGCCAGGAGGTCAACTCATGTCGTCAGACGGACATCAGCAGGAGCACGGCGAACGTCATCCCTCACTGGTCAACCCTCCCGGCGCCGCCGTCGCCGTCGGCAGCTTCCCCCTCGACGGCAGCGAGTGGTTCGGCCGCCACCGGCACGCCGCGCACCAGCTCGCGTGGGCTCCCCACGGCGTCCTGGCCGTGCGCGCCTGCGGCCGTACGTGGGTGCTGCCGTCCACCGTCGCCCTGTGGATACCGGCGGGCGTCCCGCACTCAACCGGCGCGACCTCGTCCGCGCTCCTGCGCAGCCTCTACTTCTGGCCCGACCGCTGCCCGCTGAGCTGGGACGATCCCCAAGTCGTCCCCGTCTCCGGCCTCTTGCGGGAGCTGATCGGCTATCTCGCACAGGACCCGGAGACCCTCGGTCCGCAGGCCCGTCGCCGCGCCGAGGACGTCGTCCTCGACCTCCTGCGCCCGGTGTCCGTGACGACCGTGCGGGCCCCGATACCCGCGGATCCGCGCGCCCGCCGTGTCGCGGAGGCCCTGCGCGCCGATCCGTCCGACGGGCGGTCGCTGGCGCAGTGGGGCGAGGTCGTGGGCGCGAGCGCCCGGACCCTCGCACGGGCCTTCGTCTCCGGTACGGGCATGGCCTTCGGGCAGTGGCGCACGCAGCTGCGCCTGCAGGCGGCGATGCCGATGCTGGCGGCGGGCTCGACGGTCGCGGCCGTGGCGCGGCGCGTCGGATACGGCTCGCCCAGCGCGTTCGTGGCGGCGTTCCGGCGGGGGGTCGGGGTGCCGCCGGGGGCCTACTTCGCGCCTGCGGAAACCGGACGGTGAGCCCGCCTCACCCCAGCTCCGCCGCGTCCGCCGCCTCCGCCCCCCGCGCCCAGCCGTCCGCGTCGCGCCCCTTCAGGCGGTGCGAGGTCGTCTGCGGGAAGAGCCGTTCGGCGGTCTCGCCGACCGCGAGGTCGCGCGCGGCGAGCACGGGCAGCACCTCGGGCCGCGCCTCCTGCGCGACGGCCTCGGCGGTCGCGTCGCGCACCGCCGCCGCGAGCCGTTCGCCGATGCGGGACGCGTAGGCGATCAGGAAGGACTCGCGGAAGTCGCGGGTGCGGCGCGAGCGCCCGCCCGCGTGGTGGGCGTCGGCGGCGCGGTGCATGGCGGTGGTGGCCTGCACCAGCAGGGAGGTGTACATGAGCTCCACCAGTTCCAGGTCGGCGTCGAAGCCGACGACGGTGGAGAAGCAGTGGTCGACGGACCACACGGCCTGGCAGTGGTTGGCGCCGGCCACCGCGTCCAGCAGCAGCGCCTTCGCGGACTCGTACGGGCCCTCGACGCCGATCCGGCAGGCCCCGGGCCCATCGGCGGCCCCGTCGGCGTGGGCGGCCAGCAGCGCCTCGTCCATGGAGTGGCGCGCCATGAGCTCCTGGGCCTTGGCGGAGAGCGCCTCGGCCTCCTCGGGGAAGTCGGTGGACTCGGCCTTGGCCAGGAGCGCGCGGATGCGGCCGAGGACGCGCGGTTCGACGTGCACGCCGGGCCGGGTGTACGCGGCGCCGGGCAGCGGGCCGACCGCGCCGGTCCGCGGCAGGCCGGCGGCGAGCCGCAGCGCGCCGAGCGCGCACGCGACCGTCTCGAAGCGGCTGAGGCGCTCGCGCTGTGCGAAGCCCTCCAGGAAGGCCTCGTCGTCGTCCCACCACACCCGCGCCCGGAGCTCGCGCAGCTGCGCGGTCCAGCGGGCGCCGAGGGTGTCGGGGGCGTAGCGGCGGGCTTCGGCGGCCAGGGCCGCCACGGTGAAGCGCACTTCGACGGGGGTGAGCTCGCGCCGGGCGAGGCGGATCACGTCGGCGGGCTGCCAGCCGCGCTCCCAGCAGCCGCGTACGGTCGCCGAGGCGGTGCGCACGACGGCGCGGCTGAGGGCTTCCCAGCCGGCGGGGGCGGCGGCCAGGCCGGAGGCGGCGGCGTAGACGGCGTCGTCGAGGGTGTCGGGGCCGTGCGTGCGCAGGGAGGCCAGGGCCGCCTCGACGGACTCCAGGAGGGCGGTGTCCTCCAGCCGCTCCCGCTGCCGTTCTTGCTGCTGCTTCCTGCGTTCGGCCACGGACACTCTCTTCCTTGCATGACGCACGGCGGATCACCGCGACCGGGGGTCGCTGCGATACGGCGTACGGCGCTACGGCGGTACCCCGGTACGGCCCATTGTCCGTGACATTGTCGGTGACGTTGTCCGTGACAAGGGGGTCGCGAAGGGTTACCGCCCAGGTCAGCGCGCGGAGGCTACCATTCCGCGGGCCGTCCCGGGGAGCCCCTACGCATCGCCCCCCAGCGTCCGCAGCACCGCGCCCGGCACCCTCGCCTGGAACATCCCGACGGTCCGCTCCGGCCGGTAGCCCAGCATCTTGTTGACGGCGCGCATCGGGCCGTTGTCGTCGGCGACGTGCGTGACGATCTCCCGTGCGGGCAGCTCCTGCGCCCGCAGCACCTGCAGCATGCGCAACTTGACGGCCCGGCCGAGCCCGCGCCCCCGGTGGGCGGGCGCCACGGCCGTCTCGTACTGCTGCGCGCGGACGTCGTCGGGCGAGCGCAGGCCGACCTCCGTGAGGGCCGCGTACGTGCCGTCGGGCGCTTCGACGGCGACGGTGAAGAGGGCGCCGCCGCGCTCGCCGTACGCCCTCTGGGCGGCGGTGATGCTCTCCGCGTCCCACCGCATGGGCTCCTGGTCCAGCTCGCCCATCGGGGCATCGGCCATGGCGTTGCGGACGCCGGCGAAGGCGGCGGCGTACTCGGCGGGTACGGCCCCCGCCCACTCGACGAAGCGGTAGCCGTCAGGCAGCACCGGCTCGGTGCCCTCGTCGTCGGCGATCCGCTGGACGTAGAGGACGAGCTGCAGCCCGCACGTGAATCCCCGGTTCTTGGCGAACTGCTCGCCCACACCGCCGATTTCGACCTCCAGGCTCACCGACTGCCGCTGCTCGCGCTCCAGGACGGTCTGTATCTCCTGCCACAGCAGGGTGCCGATGCCGCGGCGTCGCTGGTCGGGCCGGACGGCGAGCCGCCCGATCCACGCGGTGGTGCGGTTGGCGTCGTCCTCGAAGAGCCGCAGGAGGGCGACCCCCGCGAAACCGGAAAAGGAACCGCCGCCAGGACCACCCCCCGGCCCGCCACCAGGCCTGCCACCAGCCCTGGCCCCCAGCAGCGGCCCCGGCAGCGGCACCACCAGCCGGACGATTCTGCTGCGCGAGGCGGGGATCCGCAGCTGCCCCGCCGTCTCCACCCGCCCGGGCCCCGGCACCCCGGCCGGCATGTCGTGGGCGTGTGCGGCGGTGACGACGGCGTGCCAGGCGTCGATCTCCTCGTCGGAGGGGTCGGCGCCCAGGCGCTCGACCCGCAGGGGCCCGGTGTTCGAGCGCTCGACGCCCGATCGCAGAAGTTCGCTCATCCAGCGCACGGTACGGATCACGCTGACGCTTGTCCTGCGGTTTTCGGCCGCCGGCCCGTCGCCGCAACGCACAGCGCCGGGGGGGGGGGGGGGGGGGGGGGGGGGGCCGGTTTCCCGGCCCCCCCGGCGCTGTGACGAGGGCGGTTTTCCGATCAGGCGTCAGGAGCCCGTGGCACTCCCCGCGACCCACGCGTTCCAGTCCATGTTCCAGCCGTTGAGGCCGTTCTCCGGGGCGATGGTCTTGTCGGGCGAGTTCTTCACCTCGACGACGTCACCGATCTGGGAGTTGCTGAAGAACCAGGCGCCCGAGGTGTTGGGGTCGTCGGCACCCTGCTTGTCCTGCAGGCCGATGCAGCCGTGGCTGGTGTTGGCCGTGCCGAAGATGCCGCTGCCCCAGTAATTGCCGTGGATGAAGGTGCCGGAGGTGGACAGGCGCATGGCGTGCGGCACGTCCTTGATGTCGTACTCGCCCTTGCCGTCGCCCTTGGTGAAGCCGACGGTGGAGCCGTCCATCCGGGTCTCCTTGAACTTCTCGGAGATCACCATCTTGCCGTTGTACGTGGGGTTCTCGGGGCTGCCGGCCGAGATCGGGATGGTCTTGATGGTCTTGCCGTCCCGGACGACCGTCATCTGGTGGGACTTGGTGTCCACCGTGGAGACCTGGGCGTGGCCGACCTTGAAGGAGATGGTCTTCTTCTGGACGCCCTTGACGCCCGGGGCGCCCTCGACGCCGTCGAGGTCGAGCTTCAGGGTGACCTGGGAGTTGGCCTTCCAGTACTCCTGGGGGCGGAAGTCGATGCGCTGGTCGCCGAACCAGTGACCGACGACCTTCTGGCCGCTGGTCGAATTCACTTCGATGTGCGACTGGACGGCCTTGCGGTCCTTGATCGGCTTGTCGAAATTGATCGACACGGGCATGCCGACGCCGACGGTCGAGCCGTCCTCCGGGGTGAAGGAGCCGATGAAGCTGTTGGTCGGCGAGACGGTGGTGAACGAGGAGTTCTCCGTGGCCTTGCGCTGCTCGGAGTCGACCGCCTCGACCACGATCTTGTACTTGGTGGCGCGCTCCAGCTGCCCCTTGGGCTGCCAGGACGTCTTGTCCGGCGATATCGTGCCCTCGACCGGGGTGCCCTTGACCGTCGTCATCTTGACGCTGGTCAGCGTGCCGTCACTGACCGTGACCTTGGCGTTGTCCGCCGTGATGCCCGCGTTGGTGGAGCCGTCCTTCTGGGCGATCTTGATCTGCGCCTTGGAGGCTTCCTTCGCGGCCGCGGCGTCGACCTTGTTCTGCTCCTTGCCGCCACTGCTGCTGGAGCTGCTCTTGCCGCCGCCGTCGTCATCGCCACCGCCGCAGGCGGCGAGGGTCAGTACACCGCCGAGCACAGCGGCCGCGGCCGCGAGGGCCTTGCGGCGCTTGCCGTACGTCATCACACGCTTCTCCATTGCTCCTGCGGCCCCTATCCCCGAGCCGAACCGTGGGGCAGCACGATTCCCGGCTACTACTTCAAGGAACGCCTGCACCGGTTCGTCCGTTCCACACCCTTGGAGAATGTGGGGTAGGCCACGCCTGCAGAGCCCCTCGGAGGGGCGCCATGATAGCGGGGGTCCTGAGAGGGGCGGGGGCGGTTGTGGAGCGCGGGGCGGTGGTGACCGCCGGAAACCCGTGGCTTCCTCAGGGGCGTTCGTATCACTACCATCGGGTCACTGACATCGAGTCAGCCCGGGAGCGGCGCAGGTGCCGTGTCCTCAAACTCCGCCGCGCCGAGGGGGATTCGTCCGTGACCGCACGCCGACCGCTGCTGACCGCCGTGGCCGCAGGGTCGCTCCTGTGTGCGGTGTGGTTCATGCCGACCGCGAACGCGACGGTCGAACGGACGGAGCGCCCAGCTCCGCAAGCGCGCCCCGCGGCGCAGCCCGCGCAGGGCTCCGACCAGCATCTTTCCCTCGCCGCCTCGGGCAGTGTCGACACCACTCCGTACGTATTCGGGGGAGTTGCCTTCGTGGCGGCGGGCGGAGCACTGGTGACGGTCGCCGTGCGCAGGACGCGCACGGCGGACCGCTGACCAACTTTTACCTTCTTTGCCTTCTTTACCTTCTCCGGTGCCCTCCGGGCGAAGGGTGTGCCCGCTAGGCGAGCGGGCCCGTTACGGCTTCAACCGCCTCCACGACCTTCCCGGCCCGTACGAACTCCTCCGCCCGGGCCAGGTCCGGGGCGAGGAACCGGTCCTCGCCGGGGCCCTCGACGCCCGCGGCCCGCACGGCCTTCAGCACCGCCTGCGTGGCGGGCGACGGCGTCAGGCCCTCGCGCAGCTCGACGGCGCGGGTCGCGGCGACCAGCTCGACGGCGATGACGCGCGTGAGCGCGGCCAGGGCGGTGCGCAGCTTGCGCGCCGCCGACCAGCCCATGGAGACGTGGTCCTCCTGCATCGCGGAGGAGGGGATGGAGTCCACCGAAGCGGGGACGGCCAGCCGCTTCATCTCGCTGACGAGGGCGGCCTGCGTGTACTGGGCGATCATGAGCCCGGAGTCCACGCCCGCGTCCCCGGCGAGGAACGGCGGCAGCCCGTGCGAGCGGTTCTTGTCGAGCAGCCGGTCCGTGCGCCGCTCGGCGATGGAGGCGAGGTCGGCGGCGGCGATGGCCAGGAAGTCCAGGACGTAGGCGACCGGGGCGCCGTGGAAGTTGCCGTTGGACTCCACGCGGCCGTCGGGCAGCACGACGGGGTTGTCGACGGCGGAGGCGAGCTCGCGGTCGGCGACCAGGCGGGCGTGCGCGAGGGTGTCGCGGCCGGCGCCGGCGACCTGCGGGGCGCAGCGGATGGAGTACGCGTCCTGGACGCGCGGCGCGTCGTCCTGGTGGTGCCCGGTGAGCCCGGAGCCGGCGAGGACGCGCAGCATGTTGCCGGCGCTGGCGCCCTGGCCCGGGTGGGGCCGGATGGCGTGCAGCTCGGGGGCGAGGACCTTCTCGGTGCCGAGCAGGGCCTCCAGCGACAGGGCGGCGGTGATGTCGGCCGAGGTCAGCAGGCGGCCGAGGTCCGCGCAGGCCATGACCAGCATGCCGAGCATGCCGTCGGTGCCGTTGAGGAGGGCGAGGCCCTCCTTCTCGCGCAGCTCGACGGGCTCGATGCCGTGCTCGGCCAGGAGCTCCCCGGCGGGCCTGACGGTGCCGTCGGGGCCCTCGGCGTCGCCTTCGCCCATGAGCGTGAGCGCGCAGTGCGACAGCGGGGCGAGGTCGCCCGAGCAGCCCAGCGAGCCGTACTCGTGCACGACGGGGGTGATGCCGGCGTTGAGGATCGCCGCCATGGTCTCGACCACCAGCGGGCGCACGCCGGTGCGGCCGGAGGCGAGGGTCTTCATGCGCAGGAACATCAGTGCGCGGACGACCTCGCGCTCGACGCGCGGGCCCATGCCGGCGGCGTGCGAGCGCACGATGTTGCGCTGGAGCTGGGCGCGCAGCTCGGGGCTGATGTGGCGGACGGCGAGGGCTCCGAAGCCGGTGGAGACGCCGTAGACGGGGTCGGGCTTGGCGGCGAGGTCGTCGATGACGCGGCGCGACTCGGCGACGGCGGCCAGTGCTTCTTCCGATACGACGACGCGCGCGGCGCCTCGTGCCACGGCGATCACGTCTTCCGCGGTCGTCCCGGCCGTCCCCACCACCACAGTGTGCATATCCATATTCAGGCACCCTAGAGACTGAATCGCTGCCTGTACATAGCCGATGGGTGGCCTGTCAGGCACAACGCGTAGGCACCCCTTCCGCATGCCGGACCGGGCCGGGCGGACCGCTCCCCCGCCGGGCCCGCGGCCCCGGTCACGGCCGCCGCCCCCGGAAGCGCCGCCGCTCGGCGACCGGCGCGGCCGGCGGGTGGTCCGCGAGCCGGACCACGGGGTCGGCCGGTCCCCCGGCGCGCCCGGCGACGACCGGCTCGGCCGCCCGCGCCGCCTTCGCCCGGTACTGCGCGGCGTCCGCGAGGCGGAAGAGCCGGCGGGCCGTGCCCACCGCCCCGATCGGGTCGCCGGTGGAGGCGACGCCGCACGCGACGCCCTCGCCCAGCTCCAACGCATCCGCCCTGCGGCACAGTTCGCCGGCGACGCGCACCACCTCGTCCGCCGTCGGCCCCACCGTCAGCAGACAGAACTCGTCACCGCCCAGCCGCGCCGCCAGCGCCCCCGGCAGCATGGCCCCGCACAGGGACAGCACCGAGCCGAAACGCTCCAGCAGCCGGTCGCCTACGGCGTGCCCCTGGGTGTCGTTGACGCGCTTGAGCCCGTTGAGATCGCACACGACCAGGCTGACGACGACGCCGTCCGCGAGGTGCCGCTCGACGGCCTCGTCCAGCCGGGCGTCGACCGCGCGACGGTTGGCGAGCCCGGTCAGCGGGTCGGTGAAGGCGAGGCGGCGGGCCTCCTCCAGACGCTCGGTCTGCGCGATCCCCGCCGCCGCGACGGAGGCCAGGACGGTCGCGAAGTCGGCGTCCGCCCGGCCGAAGGGGGCCGCGCCGGGCGGCCGGGCCACGTACAGCTCGCCCCACGCCCGCCCGTGCAGCACGACGGGCGCCACCACGCAGCAGCCCCGTCCCCGGCGGCGCAGCGCCGCCACCCGCTCGTGCCGGTAGGCGCCCGGGTGCGCGCCCTCCTGCTCAGCCCCGTCGCCGCCCATGTTCTCGACCCAGGCCCGCGGCTCGGCGCCCCCGCCGACCCACTCCTCGTGGAGGAACTCCACGATCTCCGGGAAGTCGTGCACGGGATACGACTCGTCCTCCGGGAAGCGCTCCTCGCCCGCGGTCAGCTCCCCCGCGTTGACCAGGACGCGCAGCCGCCCGCGCTCGCGCTCCCACACGGACACCGCGGCGAAGCTGCCCTCCAGGGCCGCCATCACCCGCTCCGCGGCGGCGGTCACGGTCTCCAGCGGGGTGCGCGCGGCCGCCATCGCCTGCGCGAGCTCCACCACGGCGCGCAGCCGACCGTCGCACTCCCCGCCTGCTGCCACCCGAGCCTCACATTCCGTTGCCGCTGAGCGCAGATCCCGCGTCCGGTCGCCACCGGTCGCGGTTTCTGCCCTCCAGCCTAAGAATGCCGGGCCCATTCCGCCCCATGACGGCCGTAGCGCCCTCCTGTCACTTCCTTCGCAGGAGTGGCAGGAGGGCGCTACGGGGGTCGGGCGTTACGGATCAGGCGAGGTCGCTCCGGTACCAGTTCCAGCTGTCCTCGCTGGTCCAGGCCTTGGTGAAGCGGTCGAGGGCGCCCTTCGTACCGGCCGTGGTCCACAGCCCGGTGCGGTTGGTGCCGTCGGAGTCCTGGCCGTTGTTGTAGAGGACACCGACGTCGGCCTTGCCGTCACCGTCGAAGTCACCCACGGTGACCTTGCTCCGGCTGCCGTTCCAGCTGCCCGTCCCGGAGTCGACGCTCTCCCACGTCCGGTTCGGCTTGCCGAAGCCCTTGCCGTTGCTCGCGAACGTCCACAGGGCCGTGTGGTTCACGCCCTTGCCGTCCTCACCGTTGTCGTACAGGACGCCGACGTCGGCCTTGCCGTCGCCGTCGAAGTCACCGGCGACCGCCTTGCTGCGGTCCCAGTTCCAGCTGCCGAAGCCGGAGTCGATGCTGTCCCACGCCTTCGCGGCCTCGAAGCCGCTGCCGTCGGAGGTCAGGCTCCACAGGGCGGTGCGGTTCTTGCCGTCCGTCTCCTGGCCGCCGTTGTAGAGCACCCCGACGTCGGCCTTGCCGTCGCCGTTGAAGTCGCCCGCGACGACCTTGCTGCGGTCGCCGTTCCAGCTCACCGCGCTCGACCAGCGCTTCTCGGGCTTGCCGAAGCCGCTGCCACTGCCGCCACCGCTGCCGTCGCTCGTGAACGTCCACAGGGCGGTGCGGTTCACGCCCTTGCCGTCCTCGCCCTCGGTGTACAGGACGCCGACGTCGGCCTTCCCGTCCCCGTCGAAGTCACCGGCGACCGGCTTGCTGCGGTCCCAGCTCCAGCTGCCGGAGCCGGAGTCGATGCTGTCCCACGCCTTGACCGGCTCGCGGAAGCCCGTGCCCGTGCTGGTGAAGGACCACAGGGCGGTGCGGTTCCTGCCGTCCGCTTCCTGGCCGCCGTTGTAGAGCACCCCGACGTCGGCCTTGCCGTCACCGTTGAAGTCGCCCGCGACGACCTTGCTGCGGTCGCCGTTCCAGCTGAAGGGGCTCGTCCACTGCTTGACCGGCTTGCCGAAGCCGCTGCCGTTGCTCGTGAACGTCCACAGGGCGGTGTGGTTCACGCCCTTGCCGTCCTCGCCCTCGTTGTAGAGGACCGCGATGTCGGCCTTGCCGTCGCCGTTGAAGTCACCGGTGGCGCCGCCGGCGGTGGCCTTGTTCGCGACGAAGAAGGGAACGGAGGACGATTCCTTGCCGGTCTCGCCGGCGTCGCTGACCGCCGTGACGGTGAGGGTGTGCGGGCCGTCGGACAGGCGGGTGGTGTCGAGGGCCAGCTCGTACGAGGGGCCGGAACCCTTGGTCGTTCCCACGGCCTTGCCGTCGACCAGGAAGGTCGCGCTGACGGGCTTGCCGACCGCGACGGAGACGGAGGCGCTCAGCGTCACCGAACCGGTGGCTATGGTGCCCCCGGCCGGGCCGGTGACCTTGGAGACGGGCGGCGTCGGGTCCGGATACGGGTCGGAGTGGTCCGTCGCGAGCCCGGTGCCGGGGGCGCAGCCCCACGCGCCCGCGCCCTGGGGGCCCTTCAGCACCTTCTCGGCGATCAGGATCTGCTGCTGCTTGGTGGCCTGGTGGGCGTAGGGGGCGTACTGGGTGCCGCCGTACGCCCGCCAGGTGCCGGCGTCGAACTGCAGACCGCCGTAGTAGCCGTTGCCGGTGTTGATGCTCCAGTTGCCGCCGCTCTCGCACTGGGCGACCTTGTCCCAGGTGGCCACGGAGGCGGCAGAGGCAGGAGTCGAGACGAGCAGGGGGCCGGCGAGGGCACCGGCGGTGAGCGCGAGGATCAGGGTCTGCCGGCGGGCAGGGCGAGACATGGGGAAGTCCGTTTCGGGGGCGGTACGAGCGGGGGG
>NZ_JBPQTS010000181.1:0-13568 GCF_051386455.1 Streptomyces sp. URMC 124 | reverse complement strand
GGTGTACGGGGCCGGGGCGCGCGGGAGGCCCGGGAGGCGGCCGGCGGCGCTGGCGACGGCCGAGGCGAAGGCGGGCGAGGACGGGCTGCTGGAAGCGGCCGCCCGGCTCGGCGTGCCGCTGCGGGTGTACGGGGCCGGAGCGCTGGCCGGGGTCGCGGTGCCGGATCCTTCCGCCGCCGCGTCGGCCGCCGTGGGGACGCCCTCGGTGGCGGAGGCGGCGGCGCTGCTGGCGGCCGGGGAGGGCGGGGTGCTGGCCGTGGGGAAGCGCAAGTCCGCGCGGGTGACGTGCGCGGTGGCGTACGGGCCGACGTGCGGACCGGTGTACGGGCCGGCGTACGGGCCGGCGTACGGACCCGCTTGACGGCCGTTCCGCCGCCGTCAGTACGGTCTTGGGGCGGGCGCCTCGCGCCCGGAGCCGGTGAACGACGACGACCAGCAGCAAACGGACGAGAGAAGGCGGCCCGCGGCCATGCACAATCCCAGCGAACCCGACCTGCGGCACCACGGTGACGCCGAAGTGCGGGGTGCCGGCGCGGAGCTGACGGACCTCGCGGTCAACGTACGGGCGGGCACGCCCCCCGTGTGGCTGCGCGAGCGCATCGCCGCGTCGCTCGACGGGCTCGCCTCCTACCCGGACGGGCGCGCCGCCCGGCGGGCGGTCGCGGAGCGGCACGGGCTGCCGGAGGAGCGCGTGCTGCTGACGGCCGGGGCCGCCGAGGCGTTCGTGCTGCTGGCGCGGGCGCTGCGGGTGCGGCGGCCGGTGGTGGTGCACCCTCAGTTCACGGAGCCGGAGGCGGCGCTGCGGGACGCCGGGCACCGGGTGGAGCGGGTGCTGCTCGACGAGGCGGACGGCTTCCGGCTGGACCCGCGCGCGGTGCCGGGCGACGCGGACCTGGTCGTCGTCGGCAATCCGACCAACCCCACGTCCGTCCTCCACCCGGCGCGCGACCTGGCGCGGCTCGCCCGGCCGGGGCGGACGCTGGTGGTGGACGAGGCGTTCATGGACGCGGTGCCGGGCGAGGCGGAGTCGCTGGCGTCCGTCACGGACCTGCCGGGTCTCGTCGTGCTGCGCAGCCTCACCAAGACGTGGGGCCTTGCGGGCCTGCGGATCGGCTACGTGCTCGCGTCGCCGGGCACCATAGCCCGGCTGGAGCGGGCCCAGCCCCTGTGGCCGGTGTCGTCGCCGGCGCTGGCCGCGGCCGAGGCGTGCAGCGCTCCCCCGGCGCTCGCGGAGGCCGCCCGCGCCGCGGACCGCCTCGCCGAGGACCGGACCTATCTCGCGGCCGCGGTGGGCCAGTTCGAGGGGGTGCGGGTCCACGGCCCGGCGGCCGGGCCGTTCCTGCTGATCCGGGTGCGGGGTGCCGCGGCCGTGCGGGGCAGGCTGCGGGGGCTGGGGTTCGCGGTGCGCCGCGGCGACACGTTCCCCGGGCTGGGGCCGGACTACCTGCGCCTCGCGGTCCGGGACCGGGCGACCACGGACCGCTTCGCGGAGGCCCTCGGCAAGGCACTGGCCGAGGGCTGAGGGCGGGCCGGGGCCGAGGGCGGGCCGGAGGCCGGCGTCGGCCGTGGTGTTCAGTCGCCGCGGCGGGCTGCCGCGCGGCGCCGCGTGACGGCCAGGGCACCCGCCCCCGCGGCGACGAGGAGGGCCGCGCCGCCCGCGACGTAGGGCGTGACGGAACCGGCGCCGGTCGCGGCGAGGTCCTTCGCGGCGGGCTTCTCCCGCGCGGCCGGCTCTTCGGCGGTACGGGCCGCGCCCTGCCGGCGGGCGGCCGGGGTGGCGTGCGCGCGCTCCGGTTGGGCGACCGGGCCGTTCGGGACGCCCGGCGGGGTCTCGCACGTGGCCTCGGCGAGGGTGACTTCGCCCCGCACCTCGGCGACGTTCAGCCGCAGGGGGTTGACGGTCACCTTCAGGCGGAGGGCCGTGGCCGCGGCCGTACGGGACGTGGTGGCCGTCCGCGACAGGTCGAGCCGCACCGCGCCGACGCCGGGCACCTCCACCCTGGTCGTGCCGGCCGTGGTCAGGGTGGTCTTCCTGCCGAGGACGGTGACGGCACCGAGGAGGTTCGAGGTGGCGGCGGGCTTCCCGCCCGCCGCGCAGACGGCGCGCGAGGTGACCTTCTCGACCTCGACGAGGGAGAGCAGCGGAAGGCCGGGGACGTGCACGCGCGCGTGGGCGAGGTTCGCGTACGCCTCGGCCTTCGTCGCGTCGGCGGTGGCACGGGCGGTGGCCACGTCGGCGCGCAGGACGTCGACGGGCTTGCCCCCGTCGACGCCGTCGAGGGCCACGGTGAGTGCGGTCTCGTCGGCGCCGGCGGGGGCGTGCACCGCGTTGAGGGACGTCCTGAGGGGGACGTGGACGGTCTTGTCGAGCAGCGAGACGTCGAGGCCGGTGCGCAGGACGACGGCGCCGGACCTGCCGCTTTCGGCGGGACCGCTACCGGCGGGGCCTCCGGCGGCGTACGCGGGGCCGGCGGCCGCGGTGGCGACGGCCGTGACCGCCGCGCCGAGGGCGGCGAACCGGCGTGCGGGCATGCCGAAGGAAGGGCTGGTGGTGCTGAACACGTGTGTGGAACCCCCACGGGAGCGCTGACGCCGCCGGCGCGGTCGGACGGGGGGACAGCTCGCGCCGGCGGCTGGGACCCCGCCATATTTGACCTCCGGAGAGTGAAGGGGCGTCCTCCTGAGGGCAGTTCACTCCAACGGGTTGTTTCCGCAACGGCTTTCGATGTCGCCACCCCCTGTTCGGGGAGCGGCCTTGATCGCTAAGGTGCCGCCGTATGCCGACCCCTCGGATAGCCGACCCGACAGCCGCCGACCCCGCCCCGGCAACCGCCGACCGGACGGCGCGGCTGGCCGTCACCGTCTTCCCCCTGCTCGTCGTCGCCGCCGGAGGGGTGGGGCTCGCCGCCCCCTCCCACTTCACCGGCTGGGCTCCGGCCGTGCCCTGGCTGCTCGGCGTCGTGATGTTCACGATGGGCCTCACCCTCACCGGTGACGACTTCCGCGCCGTCGCCAAGCGGCCCTGGGCCGTCGGGCTCGGCCTCGCCGCCCACTACGTGATCATGCCGGGGCTGGGCTGGCTGATCGCCACGGTGCTCGGGCTGCCGCCGGAGCTGGCGGCCGGAGTGATCCTCGTCGGCTGCGCGCCGAGCGGCACGGCGTCCAACGTCGTCACGTACCTCGCGCGCGGGGACGTCGCCCTGTCGGTGTCCGTCGCCACCGTCTCCACGCTCGTCGCGCCGCTCGTCACCCCGCCGTTGACGCTGCTGCTCGCGGACCGGTTCCTGGACGTGGACGCGGGGGCGATGCTCACCGACATCCTCAAGACCGTGCTCGTGCCGGTGCTCGGCGGGGCGCTCGTACGGATGGCCGCGGGGCGGCGGGTCGGCAGGGTGCTGCGCGCCCTGCCGGCGCTCTCGGCGCTGACGATCGCCGTCCTCGTCCTCATCGTCGTCTCCGGCAGCGCGGCCCGCATCAAGGACGCGGCGGCGCTCGTCCTCCTCGCCGTCGTCCTCCACAACGGCCTCGGCCTGGCCCTGGGCTACGCGGCGGGCCGCCTGGCCCGCCTCGGCCGCCCGTCGAGCCGGGCGATGGCCTTCGAGGTCGGCATGCAGAACTCGGGCCTGGCGGCGTCCCTGGCCACGTCCCACTTCAGCCCGGCGGCGGCGCTCCCGGCGGCGATCTTCTCGGTGTGGCACAACGTCTCGGGCGCGGCGGTAGCAGCCTGGATGTCCCGCCACCCCCGCCCCTGACCCCGACCCCGGCCCGCACACCAGCCACCACCGGACCCGGGCTTCAAGCGGCCCGAGCCACGACTCCTCCCCCGCCGCCGCGGCGGGCGACCCCCACCGGCGTCACCGGCGGTGCCCAGCCGACCGCAGGCCCCTCGGCACCGCCGGACACCACCGCCGTGGCAGACCACCACTGCGGCGGAGGGAATCGCCGGGCCCGGGCTTCGAGCGGCCCGAGCCACGGCTTCTCCCCCGCCGCCGCGGCGGGCGACCCCCACCGGCGTCACCGGCGGTGCCCAACCGCCCCCGGCCCGCCCTGGGGCGGAGGGAAGCGCCGGGAGCCCCGGGGCTAGCGGATTACTCGGCCGCGCAGGATCACGCGCTTCGGGGAGCCCAGGACCCTGATGTCCGCCCGCGGGTCCGTCTCGTAGACGACGAGGTCCGCCGGGGCGCCCTCCTCCAGGCCGGGGCGGCCGAGCCAGGCGCGAGCCGACCACGTGGCGGCCGAGAGGGCCGCGAGCGGGGGCAGGCCGGCCTTGGCGAGTTCGGCGACTTCCCGGCCGACGAGGCCGTGGGCGAGCGAGCCGCCCGCGTCGGTGCCGACGAAGACCGGGATGCCCGCGTCGTACGCCGCGCGCACCGTCTCGTAGCGCCGGGCGTGCAGGCGCCGCATGTGGTCCGCCCAGCGCGGGAACTTCTTCTCCCCGCCGTCCGCGAGCTGCGGAAACGTCGCGATGTTGACGAGCGTCGGCACGATGGCGACGCCGCGCTCGGCGAACAGCGGGATGGTCTCCTCGGTGAGCCCGGTGGCGTGCTCGATGCAGTCGATGCCCGCCTCCACGAGCGGAGCCAGCGACTCCTCCGCGAAGCAGTGCGCGGTCACCCGCGCCCCCAGCCGGTGCGCCTCGGCGATCGCGGCCTCGACCTCCCCGCGCGGCCAGCAGGCGGACAGGTCGCCCGTCTCGCGGTCGATCCAGTCGCCGACGAGCTTGACCCAGCCGTCCCCGCGCCGCGCCTCC
The DNA here is from genome assembly GCF_051386455.1 of Streptomyces sp. URMC 124. NCBI lineage: Bacteria > Bacillati > Actinomycetota > Actinomycetes > Kitasatosporales > Streptomycetaceae > Streptomyces > Streptomyces sp. URMC 124. Next base: position 8,818 of record NZ_JBPQTS010000181.1, on the reverse strand, counting down.
CGCGCCACGTACGCGACGAGGTCGTCCGGCTCGATCTCGTGCGCGTAGTTGCGGATGTACCGGCGGGTGCGCGCGATGTGGCGCCCGGCGCGGATGATGCGCGGCAGGTCCTCGCGGTCGTCGATCCAGCGCGTGTCGGAGGGCGAGCCGGCGTCCCGGAGCAGCAGCGCTCCCGCGTCCCGGTCGGTGAGCGCCTGCTTCTCGGCGGTGGACGCGTCGACCGGGCCGTGGGCGTCGAGGCCCACGTGACAGTGCGCGTCGACGAGGCCCGGCAGCGCCCAGCCCTCGACGGTGGTGACGTCCCGCGCCCCCACCGGCCGTTCGAAGGTGATCCGGCCGTCGACGGCCCACAGCTCGTCGCGCACCCCGCCGTCCGGGTCCGCGCCGACGAGCACCCGCCCCTTGATGTGCAGCACCCCACTGTCGCTCATGGACCGCACTGTACGAGCCCGCTCCTCCCACCCGCCAAGGGGCCGCCGCCGGGGCGGCCACCGGGACGCGTCCGCCACCGGCCGGTGCCCGCCGGCACCGGCCGACCCGGGCCCCGCGCCGGACGGCACGACCCCGGAGCAATTCCGCGGGAACTTCTCCCCGGAATTCCCTCCGACATCTCACCGCGCATTCTCATGCCCGCTTTTCCGCACCCTAAACGCAGCATTTTCCTTACGCTTCGGCAAGGGAATTCCCGTTCCTCGCGACCGCCTGTGACACACTCCACACCTCTTGCGATTTGCCCGGATATTACCGGTCAAACCACCCCATCACCCTCCCGCTTTGCGCGCCCACGCACCTCCGCGCGATAACACAACCACCCACCCCCGAGTAACCCGGACCCCCGATGCAATTTCCGATCCGCATCGGTAAATTCCCTCCGCATGACCGCAGCACAAGCAGACCTTGCACGTGCCCGTCCCACCTCCCTCCGGGAATTCCCGGAAATGCCGGAGGGCCTCACGCTCGACGTCCCGCGCGTCGAGGACGGAGCCGCGATCTGGCGCATCGCCCGCGACTCGGGAACCCTGGACCTCAACTCCTCGTACAGCTACCTGCTCTGGTGCCGGGACTTCGCCGCCACCTCGGCCGTGGCCCGCCGCGCCGGCGACGGGGAACCCGCCGGTTTCATCACCGGCTACGTCCGGCCCTCCCGCCCCCGCACCCTCGTCGTCTGGCAGGTCGCCGTCGACCGCCCGCACCGAGGCCGCGGCCTGGCCGCCGCGCTGCTGGAGGGCCTCGTCACCCGGATCGCCCGCGAAAGCGGGAACGGGACCGGCATCAACACGATCGACACGGTCGAGACCACCGTCACGCCCGGCAACACCGCCTCCAACCGCCTGTTCGCCTCCTTCGCGGAGCGGCACCACGCCCCCGTGGAGCGCGAAGTCCTCTTCCGCGGCGGGATGTTCCCCGAGCCGGGACACGACCCCGAGGTGCTGCACCGCATCGGCCCGCTCGCCCTCTGAGGCCCCTTCACTCACCCGACAGGAGCACCCCCATGACCATCACCCCGCCCGCACTCAGCGTCTTCGAGGCCCTGGAGTCGGAGGTGCGCAGCTACTGCCGCAGCTGGCCCGCGGTCTTCGACCGCGCCCAGGGCAGCCGGATGTACGACGAGGACGGCCACACGTACCTCGACTTCTTCGCCGGTGCCGGAGCGCTCAACTACGGCCACAACAACCCGGTCCTCAAACGCGCCCTGATCGATTACATCGAACGCGACGGCGTCACCCACGGCCTGGACATGGGCACCACCGCCAAGCGCGCCTTCCTGGAGGCCTTCCAGGACGTCGTGCTGCGCCCGCGCGACCTGCCGTACAAGGTGATGTTCCCCGGCCCGACGGGCACCAACGCCGTGGAGGCCGCGCTGAAGCTGGCCCGCAAGGTCAAGGGCCGCGAGGCGATCGTGTCCTTCACCAACGCCTTCCACGGCATGTCGCTGGGCTCGCTCGCCGTCACCGGAAACGCCTTCAAGCGGGCGGGCGCGGGCATCCCCCTGGTGCACGGCACGCCGATGCCCTTCGACCACTACCTCGACGACCGGGTCCCGGACTTCCTGTGGTTCGAGCGGCTGCTGGCCGACCAGGGCTCGGGCCTGAACACGCCGGCCGCCGTCATCGTCGAGACCGTGCAGGGCGAGGGCGGCATCAACGTGGCCCGCCCCGAGTGGCTGCGCGGGCTCGCCGCGCTGTGCGAGCGCCACGACATGCTGCTGATCGTGGACGACATCCAGATGGGCTGCGGCCGCACCGGCGCCTTCTTCTCGTTCGAGGAGGCGGGCATCACCCCGGACATCGTGACGCTGTCGAAGTCCATCGGCGGCTACGGCCTGCCCATGTCGCTCACCCTCTTCCGCCCGGAGCTCGACGTCTGGGAGCCCGGCGAGCACAACGGCACGTTCCGCGGCAACAACCCCTCCTTCGTCACCGCCGCCGCGGCGCTCGACGCGTACTGGACCGACGGGCAGATGGAGAAGCAGACCCTCGCCCGCGGCGAGCAGGCCGAGGAGGCGCTGCGCGCCGTCTGCGCCGAGCACCCGGAGCTCGGCGCGCACTACCGGGGCCGCGGACTGGTGTGGGGACTGGAGTTCGCCGACAAGACGCGGGCCTCGGCGGTCGCCCGCCGGGCCTTCGAGCTCGGCCTGCTCGTGGAGACGTCGGGCCCCGAGGGCGAGGTCCTCAAGCTGCTGCCCGCCCTGACGATCTCCCCCGAGGAGCTGGACGAGGGCCTGCGGATCCTGGCTCGCGCGGTCCGCGAGACCGCCTGACCGCCTGACCGCCTGACCAGCTGACCACCACCGAAGAACCACCGCAAGAACCGTACGCACGAAAGGCAGAGATCCCGTGATCGTCCGTTCCCTCCAGGACATCGAAGGCACCGACCGCCACGTCAAGGCCAGGTCCGGCACGTGGGAGAGCAAGCGGATCGTGCTCGCCAAGGAGCGGGTCGGCTTCTCCCTGCACGAGACGGTCCTCTACGCCGGCACGGAGACCTCCATGTGGTACGCCAACCACATCGAGGCCGTGCTGTGCGTGGAGGGCGAGGCCGAGCTCACCGACGACGAGACCGGCGAGAAGCACTGGATCTCGCCCGGCACGATGTACCTGCTCGACGGCCACGAGCGGCACACCCTGCGCCCCAGGACCGACTTCCGCTGCGTGTGCGTCTTCAACCCGCCGGTCACGGGACGGGAGGACCACGACGAGAACGGCGTCTACCCGCTGCTGACGGAGGAGGGCTGAACGATGGCCACGGTCACCGATCTCTACCCCACGCGCGGCACGCACGAGGTCGCCGTCCCGCGCCGTGACCCCGTGGTGTGGCCCGCGTCGGGTTCCGTGCCGGGCTCCGCGTCGGGGTCCGTGCCCGGGCCGATCGACGCGGCCGGCCTGGCGGGCTACGAACGCGACGGCTTCCTCACCGTGGACGAGATGATCACGCCGGAGGAGGTGCAGGTCCTGCGCGCCGAGCTGGACCGGCTGATCGCCGACCCGGCGGTGCGGGCCGACGAGAGAGCGATCGTGGAACCGCACTCCGAGGAGGTGCGGTCGGTGTTCGAAGTGCACCGGATCAGCGACGTGTTCGCGCGGCTGGTGCGCGATCCGCGCGTGGTGGGACGGGCGCGGCAGATCCTCGGCTCGGACGTCTACGTCCACCAGTCGCGGGTCAACGTCAAGCCCGGCTTCGGGGCCTCCGGGTTCTACTGGCACTCGGACTTCGAGACCTGGCACGCGGAGGACGGGCTGCCGCGGATGCGGACGGTGTCGGTGTCCATCGCGCTGACGGAGAACCTCGACACCAACGGCGGCCTGATGATCATGCCGGGGTCGCACCGGACGTTCCTGGGGTGCGAGGGCGTGACGCCGCGGGACAACTACAAGCGCTCGCTGCGCATGCAGGAGGCGGGCACGCCCTCGGACAGCGCGCTCGCCGCGCTGGCGGGGCGGCACGGCATCCGGCTCTTCACGGGCGCAGCCGGTTCGGCGACGTGGTTCGACTGCAACTGCATGCACGGGTCGGGCGACAACATCACGCCGTTCCCGCGCAGCAACGTCTTCGTCGTCTTCAACAGCGTGGAGAACACGGCGGTGGAGCCGTTCGCGGCGCCGACCCGCCGCCCGGAGTTCGTGGGAGCGCGCGACTTCACGCCGGTGGGATAAACGACCCTCCGGGTGGCCGCCCCGAGCCGGCCACCCGGCCCGGCGCCCCGGCCACTCCTCCCGCCGCAACGGCGAACCACCACAACGGCGAAGCCCGGCGGTGCCCGGCGGCCTGCCCGCCCGGACGGACCCCGGCCGTCCGACGGCGCAGGCCATCCGCCGGCCACGGCCGAGCAGCGGCAGGCCGACGAAGCCCGGCACTTCCTCCCGCCGCAACGGCGATCCACCACCACGGCGGAACCCCGGCGGTGCCGGACGGCCTGCCCACCGGGACGGCACCGCAGGGGGCGTTCCCCACCCGGACGGCACCGCCGGATACGTCCGGCGCGGGTTGCGGGCCGCCGCGGCGGAAGAAGGCAGCCGCCCCCGTCACCCCCTCAGGCCAGCAACTCCAGTGCCCGGTCCACGTCGGCCGCGCTGTTGTACAGGTGGAACGACGCCCGCAGCCCGCCCGCGCGGGCGCTGACGCGTACGCCCGCCGCCCCGAGGCGCTCCGCCGCGTGCCCGAGGCCGGGGACCGATACGACGGCGGAGTCCTCCGCGGGCACGGGCAGGTCGTGGCCGAGCGCGGCGAGCCCCGCGCGGAAGCGGCCGGCGAGCGCCCGGTCGTGCGCGGCGATCCGCTCCGTGCCGAGTTCCTCGATGAGCCGGAGGCCGGCCAGGGCGCCGGTGTAGGGCAGGACGGCGGGGTTCTCGTCGTAGCGGCGGGCCGAGCGGGCGAGCGACACCCGCCCGTACGTGCTGTCCCAGGGGTCCTCCCCGGCCACCCACCCGGCGAAGACGGGGGTGAGGCCGCCGAGGTCCTCGGGGACGGTGAGGTAGGCCGTGCCGCGGGGCCCCATCAGCCACTTGTAGCCGACGCAGACGGTGAAGTCGTGGGCGCCCGCGTCGACGGGCAGCCAGCCCGCGGCCTGGCTGATGTCGACGAGCGTACGGGCGCCGTGGGCGCGGGCGGCCTCGCCGATCGCACCGAGGTCGGCGAGGCGGCCGTCGGCCGACTGGACGGCGCTGACGGCGACGAGCGCGGTACCGGGACGCACCTCGGCCGCGAGCTTCTCCAGGGCGACGGTGCGGACGTCGAGCCCGGGCCGCACGTGGAAGGGGTTGACGAGGGAGCTGAAGTCACCCTCCGCGCAGAGCACTTCGGAGCCTTCGGGCAGCGACTGGGCGACGAGCCCGCAGAAGACGGCGGCCGAGCCACCGGTGGCGACCTGCCGGGCGGGCACGCCGACGAGGCGGGCGAAGGCGGCGCGGACGGCGTCCATGACCGGGTAGTGGTCCTCGGCGCCGGGGCGGCCCAGCGCGAACGCGGTGGCGGCCTCGGTCATGGCGGCGACGGCGGGGGCGGGTGCGAGCCCGGTGGCGGCGGTGTTGAGGTAGACGGTCTCGGGGGCGAAGTGTGCGGGGGCGAGGCTCTCCATGGCCACCCACTATGCGCGCCCGGCGACCGGGCCGTCCATGAAAATGCCCGGCCGGCCGGCCGTCCCGTGCCTGAGGACGAGCGGTCCCTCCGCCGCGCGGCGGAGGAGGTCCGCCGGTGAGGGCGACGCGCCGGGGCCCGCCGGACGGAACGCTGTTCCCATGACCAGTACGACGACCTTCCCGGACGACCACGCCACCAGGCGCCGCGTGCTCCGCGCGGTGACCATCGCCGCCTGCCTGCCCTACCTCGGCCTCAAGGTCGCCTGGGTGGCGGGCAGTCACCTCGGCATCCCGGAAGGGAGCCGCCTGCGGGGCGCCGGCGCGAGCCTGGTCGTGGCGAACGCCGTGACCATCCTGATGGACGCCGCGGTCGTCGTCCTGGCGCTGCTGCTGACCCGGCCGTGGGGCAAGCGCGTCCCCGCGTGGCTGCTGGTGCTGCCGATGTGGGGCGCGGTGGGGCTGCTGGTGCCCATCATGTACGGCTTCCCGGCGCAGCTGGTCGTGCGGGCCCTCGGCGGTTCGGCCGCCCCTTCCGGGCGCGGCGGCGGCGAGGAACCTTTCCTGGACGAGTGGGTCTTCGGCGTGGTCTACACGGGCTTCATCGTCCAGGGGCTGGCGCTGGGCACGCTGTTCGTGCTGTACGCCCGCGAGCGCTGGGGGCACCTGTGGCGGGGCCGCGTCGGTGACCTGCCGGCCCATCAGCTCGGTCGTGGCCGGCGGGCCGCGCTGACCGCGGCGGCTGTGCTGGCCGTCCTGCCCGGCGGGGTGCACCTGATGTGGACATGCGGGGTGTCGGCGGGGCTGTCGCCGGACCTCGCCGCGCAGTACAGCGGCGACTTCGCCGCCGGGGAGTCCGGTTACGTGCTGTACGCCGCCGCGACGGTCGCGGGCGTCGCGCTGCTGCGCGTGCCGGCGCGGCGGACGATGCGGGTCCCCCTGCGGGTCCCGCTGCTCCTCGCGGGCGTCGGCTCGGCCGCGTCCGCCGCGTGGGGCGGCTGGCAGCTGCTCGCAATGCTGACGGCCCTGGCCGACGACGGCCGGGGGCCGACGGCGACGATGGCCGTCGCCTACGCTGTGCAAGTGATCATCGGACTGCTGGTCCTCGCCACCGGCATACGCTTCTTCGCCCTGCGCTCCGCGCGGGCCGCCGCGCTGTGACGGACCTCCTCCGGCGCGGCGCCGTCGCCCTGGTGGGCCGCCGCGCCCGGCTGCGGTGGGTGCACCTGCTGCTCGGCGGCGCGCTGCTGATGCCGTACTACCTGCTGGCGAGCACGCTGACGTCCGTCTTCATCAGTGACACGAACATCCTGTTCCCCTCCACCCTCGGCCGGCAGTTCGGCGTCTTCGCGCTGGCGCTGGTGCCGGCGGCGGTGACCGCGCTGGTGCCGCTCGTACGGGCACTGGAATCCGCCGCGGCGCGCGCCCTGTGCGGGGTGCCGGAGGAGGCGCTGGCGACGGGGCCGGGCGAGTCGCGGTCCGCCCGCGGGCGGACCGCCCTGTGGTACACCCTGCACCTGCTGGCCGGCGGCATCGTGAGCGGCATGTCGCTGGCCACGCCCCCGTTCGCGCTGATGCTCATCGCCCTGCCGGTCACCGGCGTCCCGGGCGGCGAGGACGCCCCGTACGGACTGGGGAAGCCGGCCTTCCCCTGGACGCTGCTGGCGCCGCTCGCCGGCCTGGTCGTGCTCGTCCTGCTCGCCGCCGCGTCCGGTGCCTTCGGCGCGCTCCTCGCCCGCTGCGCGCCCGTCCTGCTCGGACCGACGCCCGCCGACCGGCTGGCCGAGGCCGAACGGCACGCCATGCGGCTGGCCCTGCGCAACCGGCTGGCGCGCGAGCTGCACGACTCCGTCGGGCACGCGCTCAGCGCCGTCACCCTGCAGGCGAGCGCCGCGCGCAAGGTCCTCGACGCCGACCCGGAGTTCGCGCGGCAGGCGCTCGCCGCGATCGAGGAGACCACGCGCGAGGCGGTCGGCGAGCTCGACACCGTCCTGGGGCTCCTGCGCGAGGACGGCGCCGCCTCCGCCGCGCCGGCGCCGACCCTCGCCGACCTGGACGGGCTGCTGGAGCGCACCCGCGCCGCCGGCGGCACCGTGACCCTCGCCGCGCCCGCCGCCCTCGACGGCGTGCCGCCGGTCGTCTCCCGCGAGGCGTACCGGATCGTGCAGGAGGGCCTCACCAACGCCTTGCGGCACGCGGGCCGGGTGCCCGTGCTGCTGCGGATCACCGTGCACGACGACGCCGTGGAGGTCGCCTTGGAGAATCCGGTCAACCCCGACAAGTCCCCCGGCCGCGCGCACCGCCGCACCGGCGGCGGCCGCGGTCTGACGGGCATAGCCGAACGGGCCCGGCTGCTGCGCGGCAGCAGCAGCTCCGGCGAGCGGGACGGGGTGTGGCGGCTCGCCGTGCGCCTGCCGTTGAACGGGGGTGCGGGACGGTGACCGCGCCCCTGCGGATCGTGCTCGCCGACGACGAGCGCATGGTGCGGACCGCCCTGCGGGCGATCCTGGGCGCCGAGGAGGACCTGGAGGTCGTCGGCGAGGCCACGACCGGAGCGGAAGCGGTCTCCGTCGTACGCGAGCTACGGCCCGACATCGTCCTGATGGACGTGCGGATGCCCGAGGTCGACGGGATCCGGGCCACCGAGCAGCTGCTCGGCGGCATGGACTCGCCGCCGCGCGTCATCGTCGTCACCACGTTCGAGAACGACAGCTACGTGTATGACGCGCTGCGCGCCGGTGCCAGCGGCTTCCTCCTCAAGCGGGCGGGTGCCGACGAACTCGTCCAGGCCGTCCGCCTCGTGGCCCGTACCGACTCCCTGCTCTTCCCCGCCGCCGTACGCGCCCTCGCCGCGGAACACGCGCAGGCCCGGCGGGCGAAGGCCACCGCCGGGAGGCTGCGCGCGCAGCTCTCGGACCGCGAGGCGGAGGTGCTCCGCCTGATGGCCCGGGGCCTGTCGAACGCCGAAATCGCCGACCACCTGGTCCTGGGCCCCGCCACGGTCAAGACCCACGTGGCAGGCGCCCTCGCCAAACTCGGCGTCCGCAACCGCACCCAAGCGGTCATAGCCGCCTACGAATGCGGTTTCGTGTCCCCCCGCTGACCACGGGGCGGCACCGCCGCGGCGGAAGCTCTGGGCTCGGGTCCGGCCCGTCACCCCACCCCCGGCTGCAGACAGGAATCCGGGCCCCAGCCCACCCCTCCCGCCGCTGTGGCGGGTCGCCGTTGCGGCGGGAGGGGTGGGC
>NZ_JBPQTS010000180.1:0-13823 GCF_051386455.1 Streptomyces sp. URMC 124 | reverse complement strand
CCCCCCCCCCCCCCCCCCCCCCCCCCCCCACCGGAAGGGGTGAACAGAGGTGACTTTCCAGGAGATGAGGCGTTGCCTCGCGCTATGCGGCGGCTTCGGCCCCTTCGAGCCGCGGGACCGCCGCGAGCAGGCCCTTGGTGTAGGCGTGCCGGGGCTGCTCGTAGACCGTGTCGGCCGGGCCCTCCTCGACGATCCGGCCGCCGCGCATGACGACGAGCCGGTCGCTGACCTGCCGTACGACCGCGAGGTCGTGGGCGATGAAGACCAGCGCGAGGCCGAGGTCGCGCTGCAACTCGCCGAGCAGCCGCACGACCTGCGCCTGGGTGGTGACGTCGAGCGCGGAGACCGGCTCGTCGCAGACGATCAGCTTCGGCTCGGGCGCGAGAGCGCGCGCGATGCCGACGCGCTGCCGCTGGCCGCCGCTGAACTCGTGCGGGTAGCGGTGGTAGGCGCCGGGGTCGAGCCCCACGCGCTCCAGCAGCTCCCGCACGCGCGCGGCGATCGCGGCCTCGTCGAGCTTCCCGGCGGCGCGCAGCGGGTCGGCGATCGACTCGCCGATGCTGCGCCGGGGGTTGAGCGAGGAGACGGGGTCCTGGAAGACCATCTGCAGCTCGCTGCGGAAGGAGCGCAGTTCGCGCTCCTTCAGGCCGCCGATGTCGCGGCCCTCGTAGCGCAGTTCGCCGCCGGTGGGGGCAAGGAGCCGGACGAGCATGCGGCCCAGGGTCGTCTTGCCGCTGCCGGACTCCCCCACGACGCCGACGGTCTCGCCGGGCCGTACGGTCAGCGAGACGTCGTCGACGGCCGTGACGGCGTCCTTGCCGCGGCCGAACCGCCGGGTGAGGCCGGTGGCTTCGAGCAGCGGCGCCTCGTCCGCGGCGGCCCGCGCGCCCGCGTCCGGGCGGCGGACGTCCACGCGCGGGACGGCCGCGAGCAGGTCGCGGGTGTACGGCTCGCCCGGCGTGTCGAGCAGGGTACGGACGGGGCCGCGCTCGACGGCCCGGCCGTCCTTCATCACGAGCAGCTCGTCGACGCTGCCGGCCGCGACGCCCAGGTCGTGGGTGACCAGGACGAGGCCCATGCCGGTCTCGGCGCGCAGGTCGCGCAGGAGGTCGAGGATCTGGGCCTGGACGGTGACGTCGAGGGCGGTGGTGGGCTCGTCGGCGACCAGCAGGCGCGGTGCGCAGGCGAGGGCCATCGCGATGAGGGCGCGCTGGCGCATGCCGCCGCTGAACTCGTGCGGGCGGGAGCGGGCGCGGCGGGCCGCGTCCGGGATGCCCACGCGGTCCAGCACCTCGGCGGCACGCGCGCGTGCCGCACGGCGGGAGGCGCCGCGGTGGTGGACCCGGTAGACCTCGGCGATCTGGTCGCCGACGGCCTGGTAGGGGTCGAGGGAGGAGAGCGGGTCCTGGAAGACCATGGCGGCGACGCCGCCGCGCAGCCGCCGCAGGGCGGCGTCGTCGGCGGCCTGGACGTCGTGACCGGCCACCGTCACCTGACCGGTGACCTCGGCGCCGGTGTCCCGGTGCAGCCCCAGCAGCGCGTAGGCGGCCGTGGACTTGCCGGAGCCGGACTCGCCGACGATGCCGAGGGACCCGCCCGGCGGGAGGCTGAACGACAGGTCGTCGACGGCCCGCACGAGGCGGCCCGCGGCCCGGCCGCCGGGCCCGGCGGGGAAGGTGACGGAGAGGCCGGAGACGGCCACCAGGGGCGTTTGCGTCGTCCCACGGGGTCCGGTCGTCATCGCAGGGCCACCCTTCGGTCCGCGACGGCGTACAGCACGTCCGCCACGATGTTGGCGATGACGACGGCGGTGCCGGTGACCATCACGACGGCGACGACCACGGGCAGGTCGAGGCTCGTGGTGGCGTGCACCAGCAGCTGTCCGATGCCGGGCAGGCCGAACATCATCTCAGTGAGTACCGCGTTGCCGAACATCGACCCGAAGTCGGCCGCCGTCAGCGCGATGACGGGCGCGACGGCGCCGCGCAGGGCGTGGCGCGTGACGAGGGAGCGCTCGCGGACGCCGTAGGCGCGGAAGGTGCGGATGTGGTCCTCGGCCAGGGTCTCCAGCACGGAACTGCGGGTGAGCCGGGCGTACTTCGCCGACTCCAGGAGTCCGAGCGCGGCCCACGGCAGCAGCATGTTCCAGGCCCACTGCTCGGGGTCGTCGGTGAGCGGCACGTAGGAGGGGAAGGGCAGCCAGGCCAGGTAGGCGCAGAAGAGCATCAGCAGGCCGAGGCCGCTGATGAAGACCGGCGTGGCCGTTCCGGCGAGGGTGAGCCAGGTCAGCACGCGCTCGGTGATCCCGCCGCGGCGCAGCGCGGACAGCAGGCCGGTGCCGGTGCCCAGCAGCAGCCAGACGGCCATGGCGCCGACGGCGAGCGAGGCGGTGGCGGGCAGCCGGTCGATCAGCATGTCGGTGACCTGCTGGTTGTTCTGGTACGACAAACCGAAGCACGGTGCGTCGCAGTGCAGCACCGCGGCGCCGGTGGAGTAGTCGTGCCCGGCGACGATGCCCTGGAGGAAGTGCCAGTACTGGACGTACACGGGGTCGCCGAGGGAGAGCTGCTCGCGGACCTGGGCGATCTGCTCGGGGTTGCAGCGCGGGCCGCAGGCCAGGCGGGCGGGGTCGCCGGGCGCGATGTAGAAGGTCGCGTAGACGACGGCGGAGAGCACGAGGAGGACGGCGAGCGCGCCGGCGGCGCGTCGCAGGAGGTATCCGGTCACGCCGCGCCTCCCGCGCCGCTCGTGCGCGCCTTGCGCCGGTTCCGGCCGACGCGGAGCCGTGAGGCCTCGCGCGGGTCGAGCGCCGTGCGCACCCCGTCGCCGAGGACGGTGAAGGCGAGCGTGGTGACGAAGAGCATGAGCGCCGGCAGCAGCACGTACAGGGGGTCGGCGCGGAACCAGGTGGTGGCCGACGAGAGCATGTGGCCCCAGGAGGGGGTCGGCGGCTTCACGCCGACTCCGAGGAAGGACATGCTCGCTTCGAGCACGATGTTGCTCGGCAGCAGGACGGCCGCGTAGGTGATCACGGGCGCGGCGAGCGAGGGCAGGAGTTCGCGCCGGGCGACGCGCCAGGTGGAGCCGCCGGTGAGCCGGGCGGCGGAGACGAAGTCGAGCTTCATCAGGCCCAGGGCCTGGGCGCGCACGAGACGGGCCATCCCGCCCCACGCCAGCAGTCCGATGGCGATGACGAGCAGCACGGGGCGCGGGAAGTCCGCCGGGACGACGGCCATCAGGGCGATCGCGAAGACCAGCATCGGCATGGCGACCATGACGTCGGTGAGGTGGCTGAGCGCGCTGTCGACGAAGCGGTTGCCGAGGGCGGCGGCCAGGCCCACGCCGACGCCGATCAGCACCTGGACGAGCGTGGCTCCGAGGGCGACGAGCAGCGAGACGCGGGCGCCGTAGACGAGGCGCACGAACAGGTCGCGGCCGGTGCCCGGTTCGACGCCCAGCCAGTGGTCGGCGCTGACGCCGCCGAAGTCCCCGAAGGGCACGCCGCCGCGCGCGGAGTCGACCAGGGCGTCGTGGTAGGTGTTCGCGTCCTGGCCCTCCAGCGCGGCCAGCAGGGGCGCGGCGAGGGCGAGAAGGACGAGCAGGCCCAGCACGGCGGCGGCCGCGAGCGCGGACTTCCGCGCTCCCAGCCGCCGCAGGACCTGCCGGGCGCCGGAGGCGGGAGCGGCTCCCGCCTCCGGTTCCTTCGGTGCGTGCGTGGTCAGCAGATCGGTGGTCACTTGACCGCGACCTGCGAGACGTCGAGGACACCGGTCCAGTTGCTGATGACGACGTTCTTGACGTCCTTGCCGTAGAGGCGCTTGTAGACCGGGTGGAACAGCGGCACGGTCAGGGCCTGCTCGCCGATCTTCTTGTCGAGGGCGCCCCAGCGCTGCGCGGCGGCATCGTGGTCCGTGATCTTGTTGATCTCGTCGATCTCGTCGTTGACCTTGGGGTCGTTCAGGCGGGCGGCGTTGAAGTTGTAGCCGTCCTTGACGATCTGCCGGCCGTCGAAGATCGGGGCCAGGAAGGGGCCGCCGGAGGGCCAGTCGGCACCCCAGTGGGCGAGGAAGAGGGCCGGCTGCTTGTCGACGCTGTGGACCTTCTCCTCGTAGTCGTTGTCCTCCAGGCCCTCCAGCTTGACCGTGATGCCGGCCTCCTTCAGAGCCGCCTGGATCGCGGTCGCGATCTCGGGGCTGGTCTCGGAGTTCTGGGCGGTGGAGTGGGTGAGCGTGATCTCCAGGCCGTTCTCGTGACCGGCCTCCTTCAGCAGCTCCCTGGCCTTGGCCGCATCGCCCTTGGCGCCCGCCGGGAAGTGGTCGTGGGCGGTGTAGCCGAAGGACTTCTGGTTCGGCAGGAAGGTCGTCGCGGGCTCGGCGAGCGAGGAGCCGCCGGCGGCGTTGACGACGCTGGTGCGGTTGATCGCGTAGGCGACGGCCCGGCGGACCTTCGGGTCGTCGAACGGCTTGGCCTCGGGGTTGAACGCCAGGTAGTTGGTGTAGCCGAAGTGGCCGGTGCCGACGCGGCCGGCGAGCTTCTTGTCGCCGGTGACCTGGGCGAGCTCGGCCGGGCCCAGGTTGGTGTCGGTGGTCACCGCGGCGGCGTCGGCGCCGGAGCCGGTCGACAGCCGCTGGTTGATGACGGCCGGGGACAGGCCGGACCTGACCTCGATCCGGTCGGGGTAGGCGTGCCGCTCCTTGTCGGTCTCCTCCGACCAGTTGGGGTTGCGCTCCAGCGTCATCTGCTCGCCGTCGCCCACGTTCTTGACGACCTTGTACGGGCCCGAGGAGACCGGGTGCTCGGCGTACTTGGCGCCGGTGTCCTTGGCCTTGGGCACGGGGGCGAACTGGGTGGAGGTCGCGAAGTAGGGGAAGTCGCCCTCGGGCTTCTTCAGCTTGAAGACGATGGTCCTCGCGTCGGGCGTCTCGATGGAGTCGAGGCCCTTCTTCTCCTTGTACGGGCCCTGGTAGCTGTCGCCGCCGATGAGCCAGTCACGCAAGTAGGGGGCGCCGCCGGAGAGTTCGGCGGCGAAGGAGCGCTCGACGCCGTACTTGATGTCGGCGGAGGTGATGGGCGAGCCGTCCTCGTACTTGAGGCCGTCCTTCAGCTTGTACGTCCAGGTCTTGGCGTCGTCGCTGGGGGTGCCGGTGTCCGTGGCGAGGTCGGGGACGACCTTGGTGCCCTCGGCGCCGTTCTCGCGGTTGCGGGTGGTGAGGGTGCGGTAGACGAGCGAGGGGATGTTGCCGCCGCCGGAGGTGTACAGGCGGGCCGGGTCGAACTGCTTCTGCGGCGCCCGGTTGAGCACCGTGAGCGTGCCGCCCTTCTCGGGCGCGCCGTCGGCGCCGCCGCCCTTGGCGCCGCTCTCCTCCGGGCCGCACGCTGCCGCGCCGCCCATCAGGACCACACTGACGGCGGCGGCCGCCACACGGCGGGATATCGCGGGAAGTTGACGCATGACGAAGGGGGCCTTTCGCGGATACGGGAGAGCGAGGGGTGAGCTGCTGAGCCGGAAGCACCCACGGAAGGCGGTGGAAGGGAGCGCGAAGGCGCCGGACCGCCCCCCGGCGGACGCGACACTGCTTACGGAAGCGCAGGAGCGCAGGTGACGCAGGAGTGCAGACGCGGAAAAGTGCTCGGGGGAAGAGTGCGGTCTCAGCGACAGTGAATGTCGGCGACGCTGTGCGCGGCCACGCCGATCAGCGCCAGCTCGAAGCCGGCGGTCTCGGGGGCGTGGTGGTGCGACATGCGCAGAACACTGAACGAATTTTCGCCCCCTGTCCAAGGTGTCTCATATCCAGAGATGGAACATTCCGGAGAATGAGACACTCGATCATGGGTGCGGCCAGGGGTTCGGCCGGCAGGTGACGCCGTCCGTCGCCAGGAACTTGGTCTGCTGCATCATCACCGGGGCGAGCGCGCCCTCCTTGGAACACGTCTCGTGGTCGCGTCCGAGCCGGTGGCCGACCTCGTGGTTGATGAGCATCTGCCGGTAGGCGTGCATCTTGTCGCCGTACGTCTGTGCGCCCTGCGCCCACCGGTAGGCGTTGATCATGACGCGGTCGGTGGCGGCGGAGTCGCAGGAGACGTTGTCCTGCGTGGTGTCGAGCCCCGACTTGGCGCACCAGACGGCCGTGGTGCCCGGGCTGGCCAGGGTGATGACGAAGCGGGCGTCGCCGGAGGAGACCCGCTCGAAGGTGCGGGTGCCGCCGTGGCCCCAGCTGCGCTCGTCGTTGAGCGTGCGGTGCACGGCCGTGGCGAAGAGCTCGGCGTCGAGCGGCAGGCCCTTCTCGACGTCGACGCGGTAGCGCACGACATCGCCCCGGCCGGGGGCGCGGTCGTGGCCGCCGACGGTCTCGAAGTCGCCGCTGCCCTTGGCCTTCTCGTCCAGGGGGTACTTGCGGTCCATCTTCTGCTCGTACGTGACCGGCTGCGCGACGCCCCCGTTGGGCGTCGGGCGGCTGTCGGAGCGGGAGGCGGCGTCGGGGCTCTGCCGCTCGACGTCCGCCGGGCGGGCCTGCGCCTGGGTGTCCGTGCCGTCCTCGACCTGTCCGGCGACGACGACGGCGAGCACCGCCGTCACGACGGCGGCGGCGACGCCCGTGGCCGTGCGCGCCACGACGCCGCCGGGCTTCTCGCAGGACGCACCGCGGGAGCCGCCGCGGGGGCGGGCGCTCCCGGGGCGGGGCGCCGGCACGCGCACGGGCGGCGCGGCGGGGCTGCCGGAGGGGCTCGCCGCAGCGGGCACGCGCGCGGTGCGGTCGGCGGAGTCGCTGCCTGCGGCAGGAGCGGGTACGCGCGCATCGGCACCGGGCACGCGCGCGTGGGGGCCGTTCGGCGCGCTGTCCGGATCGTCGCTCGGGGTACTGCCGGCTGCGGCCGGTGCGCCTCCCAGCCAGTACGGGGAGTACGCCTGGTCCCCGTAGGCGGTCTGCCCGGGGGCCGCCTCCGCGTAGGCCGCGGGCTCCACGGGCTCCGTACCGTAGACGGCGCCGTGGCCCCCCTCGTAGGAGTCGTGGCCCGCTCCGTAGGAGGGGGTGTACGCGTCGAAGGAGGCGTCGTAGGCCGCGGCGTCCTGGCCCGTGCCGTAGCCGCCGAGGTATCCGGCCAGGCGCGCGTCGTAGCCCGGCACGCTCCCGGGCCCGTACGCCCCCGCGTCCGTGGCGTGGGCGCGCTGCACTCCGATGACGCCCCAGCCGACGCCGACCTCCTGGCGCTGCCCGGGGAAGCCCTCGGGGCCGCCCTGGTCCACCGGTCCCGCGGGTCTGAGCGGGTCGTAAAAGGGGTCGCCCTCGCCCTCACCGGGGAAGGCCGCGGGCTCGTGGCCGGCCGCTCCCTGGCCACCGCCGCCCGCACCGGAAGCGGTGGGCGCGGCGGGCCGGAAGCCGGCACGGGGGGCGCGTGCGCTGTGTTTACCCACGAGGCGAGGCGCTCCGATCGGCTGTGGCGGTGTCCGCGAGGAGGTCGCGGAAGGCACGAGCCACCGCGTCCGGGTCCTCCATCATGGCGACATGTCCTGATTCCACCAGTGTCAGCAACCGCGAGTCGCGGAAAGTCCTGCCGGCACGGCGGGCCATCCGGATGGAGACGAGCTGGTCGCGCATTCCGTAGACCAGAAGAGTAGGGGCAAGGACGCGCTCCGCCTGCCGCCACAGCGAATGCTGGCCCCCAAGGGTGTACGCGTCGACCACTCCGCGTGCGGAGCGGGCCATGACGTCCCAGAAGTAGGGGAGCTCCAGGCGCCGCTCGTACTCCGCGACGGCGAGCGCGAAGCCCTCGGATGTCACTCTTCCGGGGTCTCCGTAACACAGCGCGAGGACGTCGCGCGTACGCCGCTCGGGTGTCCACTCCTTCGTCATCCGGGCGAAGAGGGACGCCACGCCGGGCAGTGCGAGCAGCGCCGTGGGCACCGCGGTGCGCTGCGGGCGCAGCTCGGGCAGCGCGGGCGAGATCAGGGTGAGCGTGCGGACGAGGTCCGGGCGGACGGCGGCCACGCGGGTCGCTATGGCACCGCCCATGGAGTTGCCCACGAGGTGCACGGGGCCGCGCCCGCTCGCGTCGAGGTAGCGGATGACCACGCGCGCGAAGCCGGTGATCGAGTAGTCGCCGTCGTCCGGGGGCGGGGAGTCGCCGAAGCCCGGCAGGTCGAGCGCCTCGCAGGCGGTGTCGCCCGCGAGCAGCTCCATGAGCGCGGACCAGTTCTGCGAGGAGCCGCCGAGGCCGTGGATGCAGAGCGCGGGCGGCAGCCCCTCGCTGCGGGGCGGGCGGGAGCGCACGGCCAGCGTGACGCCGGGCAGCGTCACCGTGCGGACCTCCTCGCCCTCGCTGACGCGCGAGGGCCGACCGGGAGGCACCACGGGGACGGTGCGGGCATCCGGTGACTCGGTCGAAGACATGCGGGCAATGTTACGAGACGATCACGCCGGGCCCGTTGTGGCGGGCGTCACAGATCACCTGGCGGCACGAGGCCTTGTCTCCTAGGCTCGACCGCAAGGAGTACGAGGGCGCACATCCCGGATACCGGAAAGAGGTTCCGCATGCCTGTCGACCCGAGCGACCCCGAGACGTTCGAAGACTTCGACGAGGAGGACGCCGACGTGACGGAATTCGACGCCGAGGCCCCGGAAGCCGATGCCGCGGAGCAGCACGCCGACCTCGCCCAGCACCGGGACGACCCGCTCGCCGTCCTGGACCCCGCCGCGGCCAACGTGGCCGACGTCGCCGAGCAGGCGCGCGTCGTGGACCTGGACGAGGACGACTACCGCTGAACCACGGGTTCCCGGCGGGGCCATGGGCCGGCCTGTGCCAATTGTCAGGATTTTGTCAACTTCCCACAGCGTCCGGTCCGTGAAATTCTCCGCTCCGACCACGCACGCCCGGGTTACCCAAAAGTACGATGGCGGACGCGGTGCACACCGTGCAGTGAACGATCATGGGAGGCGGCGTGACAGCCATCGAGCAGACCGAGGCGCGGCCGCGGGGCACGCGCCTGCCGCGCCGAGCCCGACGCAACCAGCTGCTGGGCGCGGCCCAGGAAGTCTTCGTCGCGCAGGGGTACCACGCGGCGGCGATGGACGACATCGCCGAGCGCGCCGGCGTCAGCAAGCCGGTCCTCTACCAGCACTTCCCCGGCAAGCTGGACCTCTACCTGGCCCTGCTGGACCAGCACTGCGAGAACCTGCTGCACGCGGTGCGCACCGCCCTGGCCTCCACGTCCGACAACAAGCTGCGCGTCGCAGCCACCATGGACGCCTACTTCGCCTACGTGGAGGACGAGGGCGGCGCCTTCCGCCTGGTCTTCGAGTCCGACCTGACCAACGAGCCGGCCGTGCGCGAGCGCGTCGACAAGGTCTCGCTGCAGTGCGCCGAGGCGATCAGCGACGTCATCGCCGAGGACACGGGCCTGTCGAAGGACGAGGCGATGCTGCTGGCCGTGGGCCTGGGCGGCGTCTCGCAGGTGGTCGCGCGCTACTGGCTCTCCAGCGAGAGCACGGTGCCCCGCGCCACGGCCGTCCAGCTGCTGACCTCGCTCGCCTGGCGCGGCATCGCGGGCTTCCCGAAGAACGCCCCCGAGCAGGCCTGACCCCGCACCCGACCGGCTAATGTGTGGACGAATACCCACACCTTCGGAGGGACATAAGCCGTGGAGGTCAAGATCGGCGTGCAGCACGCGCCGCGCGAGATCGTCATCGAGAGCACGCAGAGCGCCGAGGAGGTCGAGCGGGCGATCTCCGACGCTCTCGCCGGCAAGGCGCCCCTGCTCAGCCTGGAGGACAGCCGCGGCCGCAAGGTCCTGGTCCCGTCCGAGCGCCTGGCGTACGTGGAGATCGGCGAGCCCGCCGCCCGCAAGGTCGGCTTCGGCGCGCTCTGAGTCCGCGCTTCGGAGGCTTCGAACGGCGGGGTCCCGGTGAGGAATCACCGGGACCCCGCCGTTGTCTTTACGGGTGCAGCTCCGTGCGAACCGGGACGAGGGTTGCCGCACACCCCCGAGGGGTAGTACGGCTTCGACCGGTTTGCACCCGCTCCTCGCCCCGGTACGGGAGGGAAGTGACCATGATCTTGTGGGAAGCGCTCGGCTCGGTCCTCATCGGACTCGCCGTCTCCTACGGCGCCCTGCGCTGGCTGCCCGAGCGGTACGGGCAGTTCCGCTCCCGGGCCCTGACGCTGGCCACCGGTCCCGTCGCGGCGCTCTTCGGCGCCCTGCTCGCCCACTCCGTCCTCGGCCCGGGCCACACGCCGGCCACGCTGGCGGTCTCGCTCGGGGTGGCCGTGGCCCTGCTGTCCCTGCTGCTGCGGCAGGGCGACCGGGCCCGCCGATCAGCCACGGCCTGAAGAGGGCCGGAACGGCCGGGACCGCAGCAGTCAGCACCGCAGCGGTCAGGACCGAAGCGGTCAGCACCGCAGCGGCCCGGGCCGGAGCCCGGGCCGGAGCCGCGGGGTCACCGCGTGCGGTCAGGCCGCCAGGCCCAGCGCGGCCATGCGCTTGGTGTGCGCCTCGGTGATCCGGGAGAACATCTTCCCGACCTCCGCGAGGTCGAAGCCGTCGGCCACGCCGCCCACCAGCATCGTGGACAGCGCGTCACGGTCGGCGACCACGCGCTGCGCCTGGGAGAGCGCCTCGCCCATCAGCCGGCGCGCCCACAGCGCGAGGCGGCCGCCCACCCGCGGCTCGGCCTCGATCGCGGCGCGCACCTTCTCGACCGCGAAGGTCGCGTGCCCCGTGTCGTCCAGGACGGTCAGCACCAGGGCGCGGGTGTCGGAGTCCAGCCGGGCCGCCACCTCGCGGTAGAAGTCACTGGCGATCGAGTCGCCCACGTAGGCCTTGACCAGGCCCTCCAGCCAGTCGGACGGGGCCGTCTGGCGGTGGAACTCATCCAGCGCGGCCGCGAAGGGCTCCATGGCGCCGGTCGGCTCCGCGTCGATCGCGGCCAGGCGGTCGCGCAGCCGCTGGAAGTGGCCGAACTCCGCCGCGGCCATCTTCGCCAGCTCGGCCTTGTCGTCCAGGGTCGGGGCCAGCTTCGCGTCCTCGGCGAGGCGCTCGAAGGCGGCCAGCTCGCCGTAGGCGAGCGCGCC
The DNA here is from genome assembly GCF_051386455.1 of Streptomyces sp. URMC 124. Taxonomy (NCBI): domain Bacteria; kingdom Bacillati; phylum Actinomycetota; class Actinomycetes; order Kitasatosporales; family Streptomycetaceae; genus Streptomyces; species Streptomyces sp. URMC 124. The sequence continues at coordinate 2,756 of NZ_JBPQTS010000180.1, read as the reverse complement.
CAGCAGGTCCACGACCGCCGCGCGGTACTGCGGGTCGGCGGATGCCTGAGCCCAGTCCTGGGCGGCGATCCCGGTGAGCGCCTCGGCGGGCTCGTTGGCGTTCTCAGCGTTGTCGGACGTCTCCATGGAGCGCACAATAGCCCGCTTCGCAACCCGGCGAAGGCCCAGGTCAGCTACTTCATCCGGATCTGTCCGAAGGATTGTCCGGACACACATGCGCCTTTCCGGGGTACAGTGGTAATGCGCCTGTCGAGTGTGTCGGCAGGCAGTCCCATGCTGTGTCTTCCGGGGGCATCTCTCGCCCCAGCCCCTGGACCTCCAGCGGATGCCCGGTCGGTGGCCCGATCGGCTTCCAAAACCGACCGCCCTCCGCGCGGCGCACACGAGACGTGTGCACCAGGAGGGATCCGCTCGCGGCACGTGTGCTCGAGCGAAGGCAGTGGTCCCGCGCCATCCGGCGTCCCCAGGCCGGACAGTACCCCGGCGCGGTCCGTACGACCTTGTACGACCCCCTTCGCCGCCCAGCGCCGCCGCGTCTCACAGAAGAGGCAAGATCCTGTCCACTCCTTCGAACCCCTCGACTTTCCGAGACCTGGGAATCCTCCCCGAGACGGCCGAAGCGCTCGAAGCCGTCGGCATCGTGCACCCCTTTCCGATCCAGGAGATGACGCTCCCGGTGGCCCTCTCGGGCTCCGACGTCATCGGCCAGGCCAAGACCGGCACCGGCAAGACGCTGGGCTTCGGCCTCCCCCTCCTGGAGCGCGTCGTCGTCCCCGCCGACGTCGAGGCGGGCCGGGCGAAGCCCGAGCAGCTGACCGACGCCCCGCAGGCGCTCGTCGTCGTCCCCACCCGTGAGCTGTGCCAGCAGGTCACCAACGACCTCCTGACCGCCGGCAAGGTACGCAACGTCCGCGTCCAGGCCATCTACGGCGGCCGCGCCTACGAGCCGCAGGTCGAGGCCCTCAAGAAGGGCGTCGACGTCATCGTCGGCACCCCCGGCCGCCTGCTCGACCTCGCCGGCCAGAAGAAGCTCAGCCTCGCGCACGTCAAGGCACTCGTCCTCGACGAGGCCGACGAGATGCTCGACCTCGGCTTCCTGCCCGACGTCGAGCGCATCATCACGATGCTCCCGGCCAAGCGCCAGACCATGCTCTTCTCGGCCACCATGCCGGGCGCGGTCATCTCCCTGGCGCGGCGCTACATGTCGCAGCCCACGCACATCCGCGCCACCTCGCCGGACGACGAGGGCCAGACCCACGCCAACATCGCCCAGCACATCTTCCGCGCCCACAACATGGACAAGCCGGAGATGGTCGCCCGCATCCTGCAGGCCGAGGGCCGCAACCGCGCGATGATCTTCTGCCGCACGAAGCGCACCGCGGCGGACATCGCCGACCAGCTGCTCCGCCGCGGCTTCGCCTCCGGCGCGGTCCACGGCGACCTCGGCCAGGGCGCCCGCGAGCAGGCGCTGCGCGCCTTCCGCAACGGCAAGGTCGACGTCCTCGTCTGCACCGACGTCGCCGCCCGCGGCATCGACGTCGACGACGTCACCCACGTCATCAACTACCAGTCCCCCGAGGACGAGAAGACCTACCTGCACCGCATCGGCCGCACCGGCCGCGCGGGCAAGTCCGGCACGGCCGTCACCCTGGTCGACTGGGACGACATCCCGCGCTGGAAGCTCATCAACAAGGCGCTCGAGCTGCCCTTCGACGAGCCGGAGGAGACGTACTCCACCTCCCCGCACCTGTACGAGGTGCTGGGCATCCCCGCGGGCACGAAGGGCATACTGCCGCGCTCCGAGCGGACCCTTGCCGGGCTCGCGGCGGAGGAGATCGAGGACCTCGGCGAGACCGGTGGCCGTGGCGGCCGCGGCGGCCGTGACCGCGGTCGCGACGGGGGCCGTGACGGGGGCCGGGGCCCGCGTCAGGAGACCGAGGAGCGTCCCGCCCGTACGCGTACGCCGCGTCAGCGCCGCCGCACCCGCGGCGGGGCGGCGCTCGGCGCCGACACCACGGCCGCTCCGGCCGTGGCCGCCGCTCCGGTGGCCGAGGGCGCGCCCGCCACGCCGTCGAAGCCGCGTCGCCGTCGCCGTACGCGCGGCGGGGCCGGGTCGGCCGCGGCCGCGGTGACGCCGGTGGCCGCGGAGGCCGTGCAGACCGCGGTGACCGCCGAGGCTGCCGCTCCCACGGAGACCGCTGCCGCGGAGGTTCCGGCGCAGCCGCGCCGTCGTCGTACGCGCGCCGCGAAGCCGGAGGCCGCTGCGGCGGTCGAGACCGCGCCCGTCGCGGTCGCCCCGGTCGAGGCCGCGCCGGTCGAGGCCGCCCCGGTCGTCCCGGCCCAGGAGCAGGCCGAGGCCAAGCCGGCCCGCCGGACGCGCGCCAAGAAGGCCGCCGCGCCCGTGGCGGAGGTCGTCGCGGAGGTCGTCGCCGAGGCCGAGGCCCTGACGGAGGCCCCTGCCGAGGCCAAGCCGAAGCGCACCCGTGCCAAGAAGGCCGCCGCCGCGCCCGCCGAGGCCGCCGTGGAGGTGACCGAGGTCGCGGAGACCGCCGAGGCGAAGCCGAAGCGCAGCCGTGCCAAGAAGGCCGCCGTCGCCCCTGTGGCGGAGGTCGTCGCCGAGGCCGAGGCCGAGGTCAAGCCGAAGCGCACCCGCACCACCAAGAAGGCCGCCGCCGCGGTGGAGCCGGTGGCCGAGGCCGCGACCGAGGTCGCGGAGAAGCCCAAGCGCACCCGCAAGACCGCCGCCAAGAAGGCCG